>DASTEB010000541.1:0-8925 GCA_035710025.1 Chloroflexia bacterium | reverse complement strand
TCACCGCGTGGTTCTTCGACACTATCTCGGGCAGCGTGCAGACGGGGTGGAACGTGTGGACGCTGGTCGGGCTGATCGCGGGCGTGGGGCTGTCGCGCGTGGTGGTGCTGTACGTGGCGCTCGTGTCGTGGTCCGACTTCTGGAACAGCGTCGAGGCGCTGCTGCGGCGCAACATGTTCGCCTGGCTGGTCGAGGGGAGCGGCTCGCGCAAGCTGGCCGGCTCGCCCGGCGAGGCCGTGAGCACCTTCCGCGACGATCCCGAGGCGGCGATGGAGTACCTCGACGGCTGGCTCGACCTGATGGGCGAGGCGTTGTACACAATCATCGCGCTGGCGATCATGCTCACGATCAACCCGGTGATCACGCTGGTGGCAACGATCCCGCTTTTCGTGGTGATCTTCACCACCAACCTGCTGACCAACCGGCTGCGCCGCTACCGCCGCATGAACCGCGAGTCGACCAGCCGCGTGACCGGCTTCATAGGCGAGCTTTTCGGCGGGGTGCAGGCTGTGAAGGTCGCTTCAGCCGAGCGCCACGCCATCCGCCACCTGGCCGGGCTGAACGAGCGCAGGCGCAAGTCGGCGCTGATGGACAGCATGCTGACCCAGATGCTCGACTCGTTCAACATGAACACGGGCACGCTGGCGACGGGCCTGATCTTGCTGCTGGCTGCCGAGGGGATGCGCACGGGCGCGTTCACCGTGGGCGACTTCGCGCTGTTCGTGACCTACGTGGGCAGCGTGGCCGCCGCGCCCCGCTGGATAGGCCGTCAGGTGGCCCGCCACAAGCAGGTGGGCGTGTCGATCACGCGCATGGAGGCTATGGTCGAAGAGTCGCCCGAGGGCACGCTGGTCAGGCACAACCCGATCTACGTGAAGTCGCCCGAGCCGCCCGCGATACCCTACGTGGAGCGCGCGGCGGAAGACGAGCTACGCGAGCTTACGGTATCGGGGCTGAGCCACAGCTACGACGGCAACGGCAAGGGCATCCATGGTCTGAGCTTCACGATTCGGCGCGGCTCGTTCACGGTGATCACCGGGCGTATCGGCTCGGGCAAGACCACGCTGCTGAAAACGCTGGTTGGTCTGCTGCCCGCGCACGGCGGCACGGTGCGCTGGAACGGCCGGGCCGTGGAGGACCGCGCGGCCTTCTTCGTGCCGCCGCGCAGCGCGTATACGCCGCAGGTGCCTCGCCTGTTCAGCGAGAGCCTGCGCGACAACATCCTGATGGGCCTGCCCGAAGACCGAGCCGACCTGGACGACTCTCTGCACCTCGCGGTGATGGAGAACGACCTGGCGGGCATGGAAGCGGGCCTCGACACTGTGGTCGGCCCGAAGGGCGTGAGGCTGTCGGGCGGGCAGATACAGCGCGCGGCCGCGGCGCGAATGTTCGCACGTGAGCCTGAGCTGCTGGTATTCGACGACCTGTCGAGCGCGCTCGACGTGGAGACCGAGCAGAAGCTGTGGGAGCGCCTGTTCGAGCGCCGCGAGGCCACCTGCCTGGTAGTGTCGCACCGCCGGGCGGCGCTGCGCCGGGCAGACCACATCATCGTGTTGAAGGACGGGCGCATCGAGGCCGAGGGCACGCTGGACGAGCTGCTGCTAATATCGGACGAGATGAAGCGCCTGTGGGCCCACGACCCGGCCTTCTGGGCGCAGGACGCGGCCGAAGCCGAGGAGGACACCGCTGCGGAGGGCGTGGCCGCGCGGTAGATAAGTTGCCAGTAGATAAAATGGGGCGGCTCGTGGGCCTCCCTCTTCTCACGTTCGGCGCGAGGCGCAATCACCACCAGGGGCAATGGGGCACGCATTTTGCTCCCCCGAGTCGCGGCGCGTGCCGACGCCCCGGCTGCGCCAGAGAAACGCTATGGCCCTCGCAGATACCATTCCCTCTCGCGAAATGGACCACACGCCCGCCGTCGTTGCGAACAACGGCGAGGTGCTCGCTCCGCCTTACGACATGCGCTCGGACATGCTGCTGGCGGTGGCGCTGTGTCCCACCGGCCCGCTGCGCGCGGGGTTCCCCGGCGTGCCGTTCATGTCGGTGCGCGGGAGGACGCCCGTCGCCGTGTGGTTCGCCAAAGTTACCGTGGGCTGTCACCGCATCTCCACCGGCGAGCGCGAGTGCATATCGGACCGTCTGAGCATCCCGTACAGCGAGCTTACCGTGCTGGCCGCGCTCGACGAGCCTGCCGCCTTCGTACCCGGCATATACACCACAAGCAAGCTGGTGCTGCGCATCGGCGACCTGTACGGCATGGCCAAGCGCCCGGCCCACGCTACCTTCCCTCGCGGGGGCCGCCTGTTCCGCTCGACCGTCCAGCCGTTTACCAACAGCAAGAGCAGCTACGTGCGCGCCCGCATCGTGGGTAGCGGGCGGCCGCTCGCCTGGTTTGCCAATCGCGTGATGCCGTTTACCTCGCCCACGGTGCGCTTTCCGACCGGCACGTCGGTGCGGGTGGTGCTCCCCTCGGTGCGCCGCGCCAATCTCGCCCTCGTGCGCGACGGCTACCTTGACGTGGGCGAGTCGTGGCTGCCGCGGCCCGTGCCCTTCCTGCCGGTGGGTGTGTACCTGCGCGACCTGTGGATGCACATGCCGGTTCCCGGCGATCTTCCCTGATCGTAGGGGCAGTTAAATGGCGGAGGACCGGCAAGAGCGCCGGTCCTCCGTTCGTGCGGGTTCATGTGCCGTCAGTAGGTGAGGCCCCCGCGTGCCATGCGGCACATGCCGAAGGCCATCAGCGACCAGTAGGGGGTCCAGAAGGCGGTCGGCGGGAGGCCGCCGTTGTAGATGAACGGCATGCGCACATCGGGTACGCCGCCCAGGTCGCGCTCGGGGTCGCCCTTGATCGTGGTCTCCACCGTGCGTTTCATCTTGTCCCACAGGCCGCTCGGCGGCTCGGGCTGCTCGAATTCGTCGTGCAGGGCGTGTCGCAGCTCGATGTTGAGCAGGGCGTCCTCGAAGGTCATGTCGTACTCCGACAGCGGGTCCTCCATCACTTCCAGGCGCTGCAGGTCGACCTTTAGCTCCTCCCCACGGTCGTGCGCGAACGGCTCGAGCCGCCCGTGCTTAACTCGCCGCGCGATATTGCCGAGTATTAGTTCCAGTCTATTAGCCATTGGTTATACCTACCTTGGCATTTTGTTGATGGGTGTCTTTTGTGTTGGGTGTCTATATGTTATACCTCCGGGCGGTGCCGGAGGTTTCGTTTGCAGCCGGCGCGATCACCGGGTTCTGCAATTAACACAACTGCCGCGGCGTTTCGGTTCGATTGGTTCGATAATTGTCTTTCCAGATCCCTTATTCTCCGCGCGGGCGCCAGGAGCGACCGAGGCGCTGCTCGTCCGTGAGCAGTGCCTCGGCCATAAGAGAGGAAAGGGACCTTCGCTTTATCTCGGCGGGATCCGCCCGGCGGTTACTTGAAGTACCACTGGACGATGTTCCACCACTGCGGTATGGAGCTGTTGGTGGTCTTGCGGTTGACCATCTTGTTGCTGTAGATCTCGATCGTCGGGCGGGCGATCAGAGGTATGGTCGCCACGTCGCGCATCATCTCTACCTGGATGATCGCCGACTGCTCGGCCTGCTGCTTGCGGTCCAGGGTCGCCTGGAACAGGTTGTTTGCCTGCGTTACCTTGGCGTTCCTGTACTGCTGGCGGTTGAGCGCACCGGGCTGTTCTTCGGTCACAACCTGCGACTCGTCCCACGGGTCGAATGCGCTAGTGCTCAGCTGAGTGTAGGCGAACTGGGCCAGCCTGGTCTTCCCGGTGGAGATCGGCCCCTCCGGATCGAAGAAGCCGCGCGGGTAACTCACCTGCTGTGCGTCTACGCCCACCTGCTTGAGGTCGTTGGACACCAGGGCCTGGATAGCCTGGCGGGTAGCGTTGCGGGTGGTGCCGTACTCGAAGGACAGCTTCTCGCCGTTCTTCACGCGGATACCGTCGGACCCGCGAACCCAGCCTGCCTCGTCAAGAAGCTGGTTGGCGCGCTGTGGGTCGTACTTGTACACGGGTAGCTGGTACTTCTGGGCGAGGTCGGGGAACTCCCTGGCGAAGTTGGGGTTAGCCAGCGAGTGGAACACGGACGCAGGCACAGGGCTGTCGAGCACCGCCGACTTACCCTTGAACACCACGTTCACGATCTGCTGGCGGTTGATGGCGTGGATTAGCGCCTGGCGCACCTTCGAGTCCTTGAACGGGGCGTACTCGAAGTAGGGGTCGAGGTGCTCCCACGACGCGGCTACCTTGCTGACCACCACGCCGCCCGCGGCCTCGATCTGCTCGGTCTGCTCGGGGGGCACCACGAATCCTTCGGAGGCGATGCCGTCAAGGTTGCCCGAGAGGTAGGCGTTTACATTGGCGTTCAGATCGGTGTTGAACCTGATCACCACGCGCTTGAGCAGTGGGGGATCGGTCAGGTTGTAGTTGGGGTTGGCCACCAGCACCATCTGGTCGCCCTGCTTCCATTCCTGCACCATGAACGGCCCATACCCGGTTGGCCTTTGGCCCTCGCTCGACTCTTGTATCCTGTCTATCGCGATCTTCTCGAGCACGTGCCTGGGGTGTACGGTGCCGATGAGCGGGTAGTTGAGGTCGATCACCGGCCGGTTGAGGTCGATGAAGGTCTTGAGGAAGGCAAAGGCCATCTTGTCGGTCTGGGGGTCGGCCAGCTTAGCCTTGGCTTCTCGCACCGACATCCAGTTGTACACGACGGTGTACTTGTCGGGGTTGTCGACGTAGGAGATTTTCTGCTGCAATGTGATGCTGACGCTGTTGGGGTCGTCCAGGATGAGCTTGTAGGAGAAGACGGCGTCGTTGGAGGTTAGCTCCTTGCCGTCGGACCACTTGATGCCCTGGCGCAGCTTGAACTTGGTCACGAGGTGACGGTCCTCGCCCGCGCCCACGAAGAACGAGCCGCCGTTCTCTACGGTCGGTACGTACCACGCGGCCAGCGGGAACAGATTCTCTTCGTCGTCGCCCCCGATCAGGGCATCCTGATGAGTGATGGCCGCGCAGATACGGTTGGCTACTACGGTGTTGGCCTCGTTGCAGAACATGGTGTCCGGTTCCTGCATGGAGCCGTCTACCATAGTCTCTTTGCTGCTGCGCACGCCCCTGGGCGGGGCCAGGGGAAGCTGGTCGGCCGCGATGGGCTGTGCCTTGTACTGCTGCACGCCAAGCAGGCCGATCTCGACCTCGTAGGGGGCCTGCTTCTCGGGGTGTACCTCGAACTTGGCGCGCTCGAAGTACTGGGTTAGGTAGGTCTTGCCGTCGGTGGATACCTCGTCAAAGGCCTCGCTCAGGGGGAAGCCAAACTGCTGAAGTCCGCCGTAGCGGTCCCAGTACTCCTTGATCTTACCGGAGATGGAGTGGCGCGTCTCGGCGAACCAGGCCCTGGTGGTGCCGTTGGCGTCGGCGGGCTTGTCGATGCCCACGAACGCGCGGTCGGACTGGCTGCGGACCTGCTTGGTTGCCGGGTCGACAGCGCCGCGCCCCTGGACGAAGTTGGCGCCCAGGCGGCCCAGGAGCACGTCGTAGGGGGCTTTATTCTCGGGGTGGGCCTCATACTTGGCACGCTCGAACCACTGGGTCTCGTATACCTTCCCGTCTTCCATCGAGATCTCGGGGCGGCGGGCGGTGATGGGCAGGCCGTTCACGTAGGTGTTGGCCTGGTCGTTGCCCCGCGCGCTCCACACCTCGAGGAAGCGGCCCGCGACATCGAAGTCGCCGATTTTGCGGGAGTTGCCCTGCGCGGAGGCGGGGTGAGCGGTCGCCGGAAGGAGCGACAGCACCATGCTGCCGATGACCCCGGCGTATAGGGCTGCGCGCCCTACCTGGCGTTGCGTTTCGTTCATATGTCCTCCCTGATTGGATAGGCGAGTTGTGCGGCACGGAGGCCGGGCAGCGCGCCGCACGAGGGGGCGCGCCGGTGTGCCCGTTCCCGAACACTGTTGCCGGGTGCGGTAGGGTTGGTGCCGTGTCACTACGGCGAGCTAATGCGCCTTGCTCTCTGCGGGTGCTGCATTTCAGGGATGCAGCTTGCTCTCTCGAGGGAATCGCGTGGCGCACGCCCGGATCGTGATACGGCACGGCCCTCCGCGGCCGGTCCGTGGCCGTCGGGACGTGCCTGTGTGTGCTTCCGCACAATGTAAAAGTGCGTGCCCTGCGCGCCCCGGGTCGCCGGAGCGGCGGGGCCGCCTGGTGTATGCCTTCCTCTCTTTTGTGCCGTTAGGTCGTGCCCGTCGTCGGGCAGAGTACCGGCCCGCCACAGCCCCCCAAGACCCGTCGGCAATCAGCAAAACGACTTTCCGTGTGAGGTTTCAGCTTATTTACCCTGCGGTTACCTGCCGCCCATACTTCGGCAGGGGAGGTTTTGGACCTTCAACTTGTGGGGCTGTGGCGGGCCGGCCGCCGGCCGCGTTGCACGGGATGCGCGGCGTGCCGGGTGTCTCATTATGGGCGCGCGCTCCCGCGGCGGACAATTGCGTATGTGGGTAGTTTTTGCCGACTGCCTCTCAAACACTTACCCAGGTGAGTAGGATGTTAGGTGGTAAGGACGGGCGATCCGGGCGAACCTGCTCGACCAAGTAGCTGTATTACTAGTGACAGAGCTAACACACGGCTGCCTCGCGACGAAGGTGTCCTCCGGCGCCGGAACCCGTACACAATGCACCCACTGCACCCCATGCACCCCACCGGGCCCAGCACCCACGGACCCGAATCCTTCGCGGCTTAGAGGCTGGACACGCCATGGCCGGTGTTATGTATGCCGTTTCGAGAGACGGCGATTTTTCTCAAAGCTCCTCCCCCGTACGTTTCTTGCCCGCACAGGCCACCTCGCTGGTGGGCCGCGAAGCGTTGGTCGAGCGCGCCTGCGCCCTGCTGACCGACCCCGGCGTCCACTGGCTCACGATGAGCGGCCCGCCGGGCGTGGGCAAGACCCGCCTCGCCCTCCAGGTGGCCGACACGCTCGCGCCCCGGTTCGCGGGAGGGGCTTGCTTCGTGCCCCTCGCCTCGGTCACCGAGGAGGGGCTGGTGCTGGTGGGGATAGCGCAGGCGCTCGGGCTGAAGGAAGGCGGAGGACGCCCGCTGATCGAGCGGCTGCAGCGCTTCCTGCACGGCCGCGAGATGCTTCTCGTGCTGGACAATTTCGAGCAGGTCGCCCAGGCCTCCCCTGCCGTGTCCGACCTGCTGTCGGCCGCGCCCGCGCTCAAGGTGCTCGCCACGAGCCGCACGCTCCTGCACCTGTACGGCGAGCACGACTTCCCGGTGCCCCCGCTCATGCTGCCCGCTTCCGGCGACCCCTCCGACCCGGCCTATTTCGACGCGCTGCGGGGCTGCGAGTCGGTCGAGCTGTTCGTACGGCGCGGGCGGGCTGTCCGGCTCGACTTCGACCTGAACGAGTCGAACGCACGCGACGTGGCGGGCATCTGCGCCCGGCTCGACGGCCTTCCCCTTGCGATCGAGCTTGCGGCGGCGCGGCTCCGGCTGCTGCCGCCCCGCGCTATCTTGTCGCGGCTGACCAACAGGCTCGAATTCCTAAACGGCGGGGCGCACAACGTGCCCGCCCGCCAGCGCACCATGCGCGCCGCGATCGAGTGGAGCTACGACCTGCTCGACCCCGAGGAGCAGCGCCTGTTCCGCCGCCTGGCGGTGTTCGAAGGCGGCTGCTCGGTCGAGGCGCTACGGCTCGTGCTCGACCTCGATGCGCCGCTGCCCCCGGACGACGCAGACGCTCCAGGCGAGCACGACATGTCCGAGCCGCTTGCGTCGCTGGTGGACAAGAGCCTCATGCAGCAGACCGAGTGGGTAGACGACGAGCCGCGGTACGCCATGCTCGACACCGTGCGCGAGTATGCCTTAGAGCGGCTTGTTGAGAGCGAGGAGTACGACGCCCTGCGCGAGCGACACGCCATGTACTACATGTGGTTCGCCGAGCGGTGCAGCCGCCAGCAGCAAGGCCCCGGGCAGGCAGCCTGGCTCGACCGCATGGCCCGCGAGCACGACAACCTGCGCGCAGCCCTCGAATGGAGCACCGCCCGGGCGGGGCGCGGCGAGCACGATGCGGCCGCGGAGGCGGGCGATGACGTGCCGGTGTCACAGGCCACAGACCGCGAGGCGCCCGGCGTGTCCCCTGGCTCCGTCCATGGTCGGAAGGCGGCCGGTCCCGCCGACGTGGCGGTGCGGCTCGCTAACGCCATGCACGATTTCTGGGAGACGCGCGGCTTCCTGAGCGAGGGACGCGCCAGGCTCGTGCCTGTGCTGCGCGCTGCCGAGCGTGCCGCCGACCGCAAAGCGTACGCACGGGCGGTGTTCGCCGCGGGGCGCATGGCCATGCTTCAGCGCGACGACGATGCGGCCGCGGCCCTGCTCGAACGGAGCCTTCGGATGTACCGCGGCCTGGGCGATAAGCTGGGGATAAGCTGCGCGCTGGTGGCCGTGGGCATGGTGGCGATGAGGCGCGACGACCACCAGACCGCCGAGGCCAACTACAACGAGGCCTACAGGCTGCGGCTGGAGCTTGGCGAAAATCTGTGGCTGTCGCGCTCGTACGCGGGACTGGGCTACCTGGCGCACTACCACGGGCAGCGAGAGCGGGCCCTGGAGATGCTGCGGCTCAGCGTCGACTCGGCCGAGCAGTCGGGCGACACTCGCGAGGTGGGGCACACGCGCGTCAGGCTGGCCTACGAGCTTGCCGACCAGGAAATGCTTGAGGAGGCCGAGGCGAGCCTGAGCGAAGCGCTGTCGATTTTCAGAGAGTGCCGGGTAGCGCAGGGCGTGGCCGATGCGCTGGCCGTGCACGGCAAGAGCGCGCTGGCCCGAGAGCAGCCGAGGCGTGCCGCGCTCATGCTCCTGGAGGCGCGGGCGATGTACGACGTGCTCGGCATGAGGATGGAGCCGCAGTCGCACGCCGACATGCGCGAGT
>DASTEB010000540.1:0-7153 GCA_035710025.1 Chloroflexia bacterium | reverse complement strand
GTGGCGCGTTACCTCGATGTTGAGGCTGTCGTCGCCCGCCTCCAGCAGAGCGATCAGCCCTCCCTTGCGCTCCAGCGCGCCGACCAGCGTGTCGGGGTCGCCTATCGCCTCCAGCGTGTAGGGAGGGGAGAGCGCCTGCCGGTCGATGGCGATGCGTCCGTTCTCCGCGCCTATGATGGCCGAGCGGGCCACCACGCGCACGCCATTCACCGCCACGGCCTCGGCCGAGGCGTTGCGCAGCTCGTTCACCAGGTCCTGCAGCTCGACCAGGTTGGCATCGCCCTCCACCAGCACGCTCACGCCGGGGCCTGATACCGGCGCGTCGCCGTTCGCGATCCTCAGCGCCCGCAGATTCTCCTCCAGCGCCTCCACGTCGGCCGAGCCGCCGCCCCCACCCTGCCCGTAGCGCGTAATCTCGCCCTCAAGCTCCTCTACCTGCCGGCGCAGGTCGGCGTTGCTCTCCGAAAGCTGGCTGATGTACACCGCCTGGTCGGTGGCCGAGGCGGGCACGTTCTGGTGGGCTAGCCGCTGGCTGCGGAACTGCATCACCAGCCCCACCCCAAGCAGCAGGCAGACAAGCCCCACCGTCACCTGTGCGCGGATACTGCTCATACCGGCGTGCGCGGCCTCTACTCGTCTACCTCGGCGTGGCGGAACACCACCGAGCCGTTGTACGCGGGCACCTCCACCTTTTCCTGCTGCTCGACCGAGATGGGGATGTCGTAGATAAGCGCCCGCTGGTTCAGCTTCTCCATCTGCGGGGCGTTGCGCACGGCCGCCTCCAGCGCCTCGGGGTCGCCTATGGCGCGCACCTCGTAGGGGGGCGACAGGCGAGTGGCGTTGCACAGGATGGTCGTGCCCACGCAGTACAGCGACGACGTGCTTACCAGCCTCTCGCCGTTGAGCGATATCGCCTCGGCCCCGGCGGCCCACAGCGCGTTGAGCACGTCGCGCAGGTCGTAATCGTGGATGATGTAGTTGCCGGGGTCCTCATGGGGAGGCATCGTCGAGTCGCTGCTGTCGTTCAGCGTCACCACGATGCCCCGCCCTTCGAGCGCCGTCATGCCCGAGGCGATGCGCGCCTGCTCCATGCGGCCGTTGACCTCGTTCAGGCTCGATGCGCCCTGCGCGCCGGCGCTCTGCAGCTCGCCGATGCGGCGGCGCAAGTCGGCGATCCGGACCTTCAGATCGGCCTGCTCGGCTTCGAGGCGAGAAATCGTGGCCGCCACTATTTCAGGCTCCGACTGCCGCGTGATGGGCGACGACACTGCGAGGTCCGACTGGGGCTGGGCCTGCCAGCGCGTGGAGAGCAGCGCCCCGCCAACCAGCCCGCCGACCAGCAGCGTGATGCTCAACCCCATCAGCCCGGCCGACTGCCGGAAGCGCGTCTTGATTACCTCGACCGGGTGCGCGCGGATACCCGCCCCGGCAGGACGCGCCGCCTCTTCGCTCTTGTGATGTGTCACTTCCGCCATGTACAGCTCTCGCCGGTCGTTATCCTGCGTGCGTTTTCCACAACCTCGCCGCGCAGCCGCCCATCGTGGACACGTTTCGCCCCCCGGGTACTACTTCCCGGCACCATTTTAGCGTAAACGCCGAGTGACAACCATGCAATCCCCGGACCACCTTGGATGCTACTATACCGCGCTCCGGCCCGCCCGCCGCACAATTCACCGCCCGTTGACCGCTATCAACCCACTCGTTTATCGCCGCAGTCTACACTGGTAACGTGGCACGCCGCGGCCGCCTGTTTCGGCGCGCGCAGCAGTGGGGTTGACAGGTGCCGCGCCCCTGTCCGGGGGTCTGGGGGTGAGGGGCGTGCAGGCGACCTGCGCTTATATTGCGTGCCCGCTTGCCATCGTGATATAATCATGAATGGCCCCAAAAAAGGAGTGTTTGCACGTATGGTCAGAGTAACCCGGGCTTCGGGCGACAATACCACACCGGCGACCGCCCATGCGGACGACAGCACGGGTGAGTTTCTGACCACCATCGGCCTCGAAGTACACGCGCAGCTCCTTACCCGAAGCAAGATGTTCTGCGGCTGCTCGGCCGACGTCGCCTACGCTCCGCCCAACTCCCACGTCTGCCCCGTGTGCCTCGGTATGCCCGGCACCCTGCCCGTAATCAACGCCGAGGCCCTGCGCAAGACCATCCTTACCGGCCTCGCGCTCAACTGCACCGTGCCGTCCCTGTCCAAGTTCGACCGCAAGAACTACCCCTACCCCGACCTTATGAAGGGCTACCAGATCTCGCAGTACGACCTCCCCCTCTGCGTGAACGGCTACCTGGAGGTCGAGCACCCCGACGAGCGGGGCAGCGTGGCGAGCACTCACCGCGTGGGCATCATCCGCGTTCACCTGGAAGAAGACACCGCCCGGCTGATGCACCGCACCGGCCCCGGCGGCGTTGCCTACAGCCTGATGGACGTGAACCGTTCGGGCGTTCCCCTCATGGAGATCGTGTCGCACCCCGACATCACCTCGCCCGAAGAAGCCCAGCTCTACCTCATGCAGCTTCGCCATCTCCTTCGCTGGATCGGCGTGTCCACAGGTAACATGGAGGAGGGCGCGTTCCGCTGCGACGCCAACGTGTCGGTGCGCCCGGCCGGGCAAGAGGAGTTCGGCACCAAGGTCGAAGTGAAGAACATGAACTCCTTCAAGTCGGTGCGCGCGGCCCTGGAGTACGAGATCGCCCGGCAGGCGGATGTCATACGCGGCGGCGGGCGCGTGGTGCAGGAGACCCGCGGCTGGGACGAGGGCCGCGGCATCACCGTATCGCAGCGCAGCAAGGAAGAGGCGCACGACTACCGCTACTTCCCCGAGCCTGACCTCCCTCCCCTCACCTTCACGCCCGAGGGCACCGAGGCCATCCGCGCAGAGCTTCCCGAGCTACCCTGGGTGCGCCGCGACCGCATTGTCAAGCAGTACGGCGTTTCGCAGTACGAGGCGATCCAACTAACGAGCTCCAGAGAGGTTGCCGACTACTTCGAGCGGGCAGCCGAGGGGCTGGACAGCGCGGGCGCGCGGCGCGTGGCCGATTTCATGGTGAACGACATCTTCAAGCTGCTGGGCGAGACGGCCACGCCCATCGAGAGCATGAAGCTGTCGCCCGAGGGGCTGCGCGAGCTTGCGGGCCTGGTGGCCGAGGGCACCATCAACCGCAACATCGCCAGATTGCTCCTGCCCGAGCTTTTCACCTCGGGCGGCTCGCCCTCCGCTCTGGTCTCCGAGCGCGGGCTGGCCGTCGTGCGCGACCAATCGGCCCTGGAAGCGGCGATAGAGCAAGCGATCGCCGACAACCCACGGCCCGTATCGGACTACCTGGCAGGCAAGGAGAACGCCCTTTTCGCCCTCGTCGGCCCGGTCATGAAAGCAACCCGCGGGCAAGCAGACGCCAACACCGTCCGCGAGATGCTCAAAACCAAACTGGAAGGAATGCGCGGCACGTAGCCTGCAAGCGTCGAGCGCGAGCCGGCTCGGTACAAGTGCCGCCGCTCCGTCTCGCCCTCTACGCCCCACGCGGCGGGCCGCGCCCCTGTCAAAATCGAATTCGGTATAGACTCAATGAGGAGGATTACCAATGGCGCCAGAACAGGTTGCACAAAAGCCGAACCCCTATGAGGTGGCGGTCGAGCAGTTTATGATCGCTGCCGAGAAGCTGAACCTCGACGAGGGGATGAAGCAGATTTTGGCCCACCCCAAGCGCGAACTGATCGTACACTTCCCGGTCCGTATGGACGACGGCACCTTCAAGGTGTTCACCGGCTACCGGGTGCAGCACTCGCTTACCCGCGGCCCGGCAAAGGGCGGCATTCGCTACCACCAGGACGTCACGCTGGACGAGGTCAAGGCCCTCGCCATGTGGATGACATGGAAGTGCGCGGTCGTGGGCATCCCCTACGGCGGAGGCAAGGGCGGCGTGGTCGTTGACCCCAAGCAGCTTAGCCTGGCTGAAGTTGAGCGTCTCACCCGCCGCTTCGCCGCCGAGATCGCCCCGATCATCGGACCCGAGGTCGACATCCCGGCTCCCGACGTCAACACCAACTCCCAGACCATGGCCTGGATCATGGACACCATCTCCATGCTCCGCGGCTATCCCATGCCCGGCCTGATCACCGGCAAGCCCATCGCCGTTGAAGGCTCGCTCGGGCGCAACGAGGCCACGGCGCGCGGCCTGCAGTACGTCGTGCGCGAGGCCGTCAAGGTGAAGGGCATGAGCCTGCAGGGCGCGAAGGTCGTCGTGCAGGGCTACGGCAACGCCGGGGCTATCGCCGCCCGCCTCCTGAACGAGGACGGCGCGATCATCATCGGCGTGTCCGACAGCCACGGCGGTATCTATAACCCCAAGGGCATCGACCCGGTCGGCGCTCTGCGCCACAAGCAGGAGCACGGCAACCTGTCGGGCTTCGGCGGCGCGGACAACATCAGCAACGAGGACCTGCTCGAGCTTGAGTGCGATATCCTCGTGCCTGCTGCCCTCGAAAGCGTCATCACCGAGCGCAACGTGGGCCGCATCAAGGCCAAGATGATCGCCGAGGCCGCCAACGGCCCCACGACCCCCGAGGCCGACCGCGTGCTGTACGAGAAGGGTATCATAGTACTGCCTGACATCCTCGCCAACGCGGGCGGCGTTACCGTGTCCTACTTTGAGTGGGCGCAGAACATCCAGGGCTACTACTGGGCCGAGGACGAGGTCAACCAGAAGCTGGAGCGCGTGATGAAGCGCTCGTTCCTCGACGTGTACGAGACCGCCGAGAACAACAAGGTGGACATGCGTACCGCCGCGTACATGCTGGCGATCTCCCGCGTGGCCGAGGTCACTCGCCTGCGCGGCATCTTCCCGTAAGCCTGCACACCACACGCATACAGACGGACAGACCGGGTCAAACGCCCGGTCTGTCTCTTTTGTCCGGCTGGCCGAGGTTAGCTGCCGGTCTGGCGGTCGCTTCGCGTGGTGTCAGGCTCGATGTTACGGCCCTGCTGCCGGTCTTCCTGCCCCGCCTCGATGCGCTCGTCGGTGTTGAGGTCGTCGCGCACGCTCTTGCGCTCCATATCCGACACCATGTCCAGTACGACGTCCTGCCCCGGCTCTTCGGCGCCTTTGCCCCGGTTGGCGATTCCCTGCTCGTTGTCGCTTCGGTTACCCATGCGTGTGCTCCTTTCGCAATTGGTTGCATTTCACGCGCAGAGCAAGCAGGCTCTATGCCATGCGGCACGTTTTAAGGCCGAGTCTCGCCGGGTGAGGGCAGGGCGGAACCGAAAATGCTATATAACAGGGTGCGGCGCGCCTGCGCGGCACGTGGGCGCCGTGTAACACAGGCGACCGAGCCTCGTTATACAATGGGACAGTAAAGTGCCTGATCTGCGGCTAGAAAGAGCATAATGCATTCGGACCCTGAAGCGACCAAACTGATACCGGGCAGCGATGAGCCCCTGGCCGGGCGCTACCGCCTCATCGAGAAGATCGGCGAGGGGGGCGCGGCCGAGGTATACCGGGCAAGAGACGAGCGCCTCGGCCGCATGGTCGCAATCAAGCGCCTGCGGCCCCAGTTCACCGGCGACGACGCCTCGCGCAGCCGCTTCACCATCGAAGCGCGCACAGCGGCGGGCCTGTCGCACCCCAACATCGTAGACGTCTACGACTTCGGCGAAAGCCCCGACGGCTCGATGTGGATCGCCATGCAGTACGTCGAGGGGCAGAACCTGAAGGACGTGTTGCACAGGCGCGGCCGCATGACCGCCGCCGAGGTGGTGCAGGTCGTGCAGCAGGTGTGCGCCGCCCTCTCCGTGGCCCACGCCAAGGGCCTCATCCACCGCGACGTCAAGCCCCAGAACATCATGATCGACCGGGCGGGCGACGTGCGCCTGACCGACTTCGGCATCGTCAAGGCGCTGTCGGGGCCGGAATTGACCATGACGGGGATGACCTTCGGCACCGCCGCCTACCTCTCGCCCGAGCAGGCCACCGGCGAGCCGCTCAGCCCCGCGTCGGACATCTACGCGCTCGGCTGCGTGATGTATGAGATGCTGGCGGGAACGCCCCCGTTCACCGGCGACAACCCCGCGGTCGTGGCCTACAAGCAGGTGTGGGAGCAGCCGCGCCCCCTGCACGACCTCGTGCCCGAGGTACCGCCGTCTCTCGAGAGCATCGTCATGCGCTGCCTGAACAAGGAGCCTGCGCGCCGCTACCCCTCGACCGATATGCTCGCGGCCGACCTCGCCACCATGAGCAGCGCCTTCAACCAGCCCACGCAGATGGTGCCGTTGGGCGCGGCGGCCGGGGGCGCTGTCGCGGCGGGCGCCGTCGCTGGTGGTATCGCCGCCGCCGATACGCCGGTGGGGCTCGAAGCGACCCCGCGCGCCGAGATGAGCCAGCCCATCCCCATGCCCGGCGGGCCGCAGCACGTGCCCCCGGTGGTCGCGCAGACCACCGCGCCCGCTGCCTCCATGCCGGGGGGCATCGGCCAGGGCACCCGGCCTGTGTCGGCTCCGTACAACCCTGCGCCCGCTGCCTCGACCGTACAGCGCGCCGTGCCGTACGACACGCGCGCCTCGCGCGTCACAGTGGTCGACACTAACAGGCGCGGCGGGGCGGGCGTGCTGCTTCCCCTCGCGCTGCTGCTGCTCGTGGTGCTCGGCGGGATCATCATCTTCCTCGCCTCGCAGGGAGTGTTCGGCGGTACGCCGGGAGTCACGCCGCCCGCCACCGCCACGGTCGAAGAGCCTACCGCCACGGTCGCTGCTATCGTGCCAGTTACGCCGACCACGGCCACCCTGCCCACGCCCACCATGCTGCAGCCCCTGCCCACCGAGACGCCTACGTCAACGCCCACCGACACGCCTGAACCGCTGCCCACCGAGACGCCCGAGTCGGTTCCTACGAACACGCCGGAGCCTCTGCCCACGGATACACCCGAACCGCTGCCCACCGAGACCCCCGCTCCCGCCGACCCCACGGCGACCGTGCCGGTGGTCGAGCCGCCGCCTGCCACAAACAGCATCACCCTGGAGGACAACGCCTTCGTCGGCGGCTTCACCAACCCCGACGGTCTCTACCACAACCGCACGGCGCAGTGGGTGTACGGCCAGGGCACCGAGTACAGCAGCATGACCGCCGGCTTCAACATACGCGAAGCCCCGCGCGGCCCCGG
>DASTEB010000539.1:0-15772 GCA_035710025.1 Chloroflexia bacterium | reverse complement strand
ATCGGCGGGTAGCATTCGGTGCACATCACGGCAAAGGTTGTTGCCGGCGGCGCGTGGACGCTGTTGCTCGACACGTTCTACCCGCCCCGGTGCGGCGGGTGCGACAGGCGCGGGACGTGGCTCTGCGCCGAATGCGATTCCCTTATCAATGACGCGCCCCCGCGCGGCGAAGCGGTGCCCAGGCTGGCGGCGCTTGTGTGTGCCGGAGCGTTCGTCGGCCCTCTGCGCGAGGCGGTACACAAGCTGAAGTACGAGTGCGACACGCCGCTCGCAAGGCCCCTGGCCGGACTGCTGTCGGGCGCGCTGGAGCGTGACGGCTCGTGGGTGGACAGCGAGGGCGAGGCCCCGGTGCTCGTGCCGGTGCCTCTGCACCCTTCCCGGCAGAGGGGACGCGGTTACAACCAGGCGTTGCTGATTGCCCGTGAGCTTGGCACGCTGACCGGCTGGCCTGTGCGGGGCGGGCTTGTGAGGGTGCGGGACACTCGCTCGCAGGTAGGGCTGTCGCCGGAGGAGCGGGCCGCGAACGTGCGGGATGCGTTTGAGTGGAGGGACGGTCAGGCTCCGGCGTTCGCGATGCTGGTGGACGACGTCTGCACCACCGGGGCGACGCTGTCGGAGTGCGCGTTTGCGCTGACGTCGTTGGGCACGCGTCGGGTGACGGCCGCGGTGGTGGCGCGGGCGGTATCGGCGCACCCGAATGCTGACGCGTATAATCGCTAAGTTAGCGAGGTGCGGAGCGTGTCCAGATGGTCGCCGAGACCGCCTGCAAGCGGGGGAACGTGGTCAAGGGGAACCCAGCGGTATACGAAGACGTAGCCGTGCTCGTCCGACACTTCGCCGCCGCTCGTCTCCGTCCAGGCCCACTCGTCAGGCACTTCCGGCGGCGCCTCCAGGTGGAAGACGTGGCGCTCGTGGATATTGCCGGTACGCGGGTGGATCCATTCGTAGTGCGCCAGCATGCGGACGGTGCGTAGGTCCGCGCGGCCGGTCTCCTCGAGCACTTCTCGATGAAGGGCGTGGTCTATTGACTCGCCGTCGTGTACGGTGCCCGCCGGGACCTGGGTGCCCGCCTCGGGGTGGTCGCGGTGGTCGAAGACGAGCAGTTCGGTTCGGCCGCCGGGGGAGCGCCGGGTGACGTAGGCGACCACCTTGAGGTAGCGGGTGGGGGTCACGGGAGTGGTGCTAGATGTCGCCGTGGACGCGGGCGAAGGACCAGCGCAGGTCGACCAGGTCGGGCGGCACCTTGAGCGCTTTGCCGAGGGTGGCGGCAGCGCCGACCTGGTAGTTCTCGGCGACGACCTTGGTGGGGATCAGGAGGCAGGCGGCGATCAGCTGTGCCTCGCGCTCGAAGGCGTCCTTGGACCAGTCGCTGGTGCGGCAAACGAAGATGCGGCCGGGCTGGTTGGCGATGACGTGGGCGGCCTCGTGGGCCATGGCCATGCGCTGCCAGGAGGCGTCGAGGTTGGAGTTGATGCCGATGTGGATGCCGCGGGCGCGCACGAGGGCGAAGCCCATGGTCATGGGGGTGAAGTTGTGCTTGCGGATGTCGAAGCGGTCGAGCAGAGGGGCGAGGTCCACGGGCAGGCGGGTGTGGAGCCTGTGGCGGTGGACCAGGTATTCGATGGTGTCAAGGATGTCGTCGCTGAGGGTGCTCACTCGTGGCCGTTCTCCCTGGATTCTTCGAGGACGATGCGCCTGATCTCGGAGGTGATGATCTGCCGGTCGCGGCGGGGCAGGCCCGCGAGGGCGTGGGCGTAGGGTTCGAGCACAGGCTCGAAGGCAGGGTCGGCCTCGGCGAGCAGGTGCTCAAGCCCGGCGGCCGAGTAGAGCTTGGGGGTGGGGATGGAGAGTGCGCCCGCGATCCTGCTGAGCACGTCGTAAGAAGGCTCCTTGTAGAGTCCGCGTTCGAGCTTGGAGAGATAGCCGCTGCTGACGCCTGCGGCGCGGGCGAGCGCTTCCTGGCTGAGTTTGCGCTCTTGCCGCAGGCCCTTGACTACGGGTCCGATCATACTTCGCCTGAAATGTGGGGTTGGGCCACCACCCGGCAGCAAGAGACCCCGGGGTAGAGGCGAAGTATTATAGCACAAAAGTGCAAGGAGTTGCGCCCCTTGCAAAGCCCCTAGCCTACGCTTCGTGGACCCCGGATCTGGGACACCACTCACCCCCAAACCCCCTCTCCACACTTCGTGGGACGAGGGGGCTTTTAGATTAGTGCTTTGGGGACACCCCAAGCCCCGTCATGGGGCTCCGCCCCCTGCACCCCCGCAGGGGCTGTGCCCCGACCCCATGTGCTACGGTGCTTGAGGTGGAGCAGGGGCGCGGCGGGTGGCTTCGGCGTAGGCGCGGGTGGCGTCGGCGGGGCGGTTGGCGCCCTCGTAGGCGCGGGCCAGGGTGAGCCAGGCGGTTGACTGGGTTGGGTCGAGGCGGGTGGCTTCCTCGGCGGGGGCGATGGCCTCGGCGTAGAATCCGCGGCGGAGGAGCGATTCGGCCAGCATGGCATGAGGGGCGGCCCACTCGGGCTGGAGGGAGAGGGCCGAGCGGAAGGCGAGCTCGGCGTCGTCCAGGGCGTGGTCGAGAGTGGGTACCGCCATGTACGACAGGCCGAGCTGGTACTGCGCGATGGGGTCGTCGCCCGCAAGGCTGACCGATTCGGACAGCAGGGTGACTGCCTCTTCGTAGCTGCCCTCCTGGTAGGCGGCGATACCGCGGTCGCGCAGGGCGCGCGCGTCGACCCCGGCCATGGCCGCGGCGATGTCGTCGGGCATACCGCCGGTGCCGGGGGCGGTGTCGTCCACGGGCGGGGCGATGGCGGGTGGCGCGCCGATCTGCTCCTGTCCTACGGGCTGAGTTGTGGTCGCGTCACCGATAGTCGATGCGGGGGGCGGGGTGGGGAGGCCGTTGGCCCAGGGGCCGGTGAGGGCGAGATACACTCCTCCGGCAACGATTCCGACGACCAGGGCGGCGAGGAGAGCGAGCAGGGTGATGCGGCGCAGGCCGGTGCTGAGGCGCGCGCCGATGGTGGGGGCCATGCGCGGAGGGCGCGCGTGGGCGGCCATGCCGGAGGGCACGGGCGGGGCCGAGCGGCCGAGGTCGGAGGTGTCGAGGGGGTTGGTAGTGAGCTTTCGCAGGTGCGCGCCGTCGCGGCGAGAGCCTGGCTCGCGGGCGGGGGCACCGCCGGGCAGGACGCGGAGCGAGCCGCTGCCCAGCCTGTTGGTCAGGACGTCGTCCTCTTCGTATTCGTCGTCATCGGGGGCGTTTTGACGCCAGTTTAGAGCTTCCATGTTGCACCGCCTGTGATGTGCGCTCAATGGTCAGGCCCGCTGGCCGGGGTCCAAATATAGCACGCCGGGGGTGGTTGGATGAGGCCTTTCCACATCCCCGAGATGGGGCAGGGGCGCGGGTATGTGTTATGCTGAAAGCAGCCGGTCGGGGCAGGAGGAGAGTTATATGTCGGTCAAAGGTGTTTGTCGGAAGGTGGGCGCGGTGGGGGCGTTGGGCGCGCTGCTGGTCGTCGCGGCGGCGTGCGGGGAGCCCGAGCAGTTGACGCCGCAGCAGGTGATCGAGAAGGCGGCGCCCGCGATACAGGGGGCCAATTCGTTCCACTTTGTGTACGAGGCGAGCAAGCCCGAGAAGCCCGTGCCGGGGATATTCATCCTCAAAGTCGAGGGGGACGCAGCCAAGCCTGACAAGCTGGTGGCCGACGTGTCGGGCACGGCGGGCGGCATCAACGTGAACATCAAGGTGGCGGCCGACGGCCAGAACCAGTACATGACCGACCCCATCTCGGGGCGCTGGGGTGCGATGTCGCCGGTGTTCAACATCACGCAGTTCTTCGACCCGGCGCAGGGGGTGTCGGACATCCTCGCGGGAGTGAAAGAGCTTGAGAGCGACGGCACCGAGACAATTGACGGCACAGCGACGTACAGGCTGAAGGGAAAGGTGCCCGCGGAGGCGCTGAAGTCGCTCAGCCCGGAGGTGACGGCGACGGAGGACCTGCCCGCGGTGCTGTGGATCGGGTCGGGCGATTTCCTGCTGCGGCAAGTGAAGATGGACGGGCCGCTGCTGGCAGGAGAGCCTGCCGACCTGACGCGCACGATCTCGCTGAGCGAGTTCAACAAGGAAGTCGTGGTGCAGACGCCCGAGGTGAAGTAAGTTCACCGGGAGGAGAAAACGGCAAGAGAGCAGCCTCACATGGGGGCTGCTCTCTCTACTTAAGCAGAAAACCCGAACAATCGCGAACGACCGTCCGGGGTTTCTGCTAATGTCCTTGGAGATCTGCTCTTGCGAACGTCATTCCTCTGGACAGCCTCAGTATAGCCGATCGCCGGTGGCCCGTCAACCGCCCGGATCAGGAGTTTTCCACATCCGGCGGATTGTTGAACTAGTCCAGTGTCTGACGCGCGGCTAGACGGCCGCGGTGTCCGATACGGCGGCCTGGAGCATTCGGACGGCGCTCTCCTCAGCGGCGTGCAGGCGGAGCACGCGCTCGCGCTGCTCCTCGAAGAGCGAGAGGATCTCGTTCTCGGTCAGGGGGAAGTCGGCGATCGCAGCCGCGCGTACGGCGTCGCGATCCCTGGCGTTGCGCGCGCGGCGCTCGGGCGTACCTGCGGGCCACTCCGCGAACAGGCGGACGTCTTCGTCCAGCAGGTCGCGAGTCTGCTTCAGGGCGGGCACGCTGTCGGGGAGAAAGCCGCGCGCCAGGTCAGACCACAGTGCGCCGCTCTGGCGGTACTCGGCCGCGGCGGCGGATAGCGCAGGCTCGTCCAGTATGGCGGCGGCTTCATCCAGGAAGTCAGCGTAGAGGCCGCGGCTGGCCTGGCCGCCCGTGCCGTAGTGCTCGATAAAGTTATAGGCCCAGGCGAGGGCGTCGAACAGGTACTCGCCCGCCGGGAAGAAGAGCCGAGGCCAGCCCTGCTTGTCCTTGTGGTCGGTAAGGCGGTCGGCCAACTTTTGCAGGCCCGTGAGGCCGAAGTTGGAGATATGGGGCTCCAGCATGCCCTTCAGGGTCATTCCTATGCCAGAGCGGATGCCGGATGGCAGGTCGGGCGCGGTGGTTGGCGGGTCCATGTACAAGATGCGGTTCTTTTGCGAGCTGATCAGCGAGCGGCTGAACGCAAGCTGCTCGGCGGTGATGACGTGCGACTCGGGCGAACGGTCGGCGATGTAGGCCTTGCCGTCCTCCAGCCCGTACACGATAAAGATATGCTCGAAGAACTTGATCTTCTCGGGCGGGAGGCCGGAGTAGGGTAGGCTCGCGTGGTCGGACCACACGACGACAGGCTTTCCGGCGTCGAGGGCGGCGCGCAGGTTGGCCTCGGCCGTCTTCGTCCCCGCCGACTCTTTGACGGTCACTGTGCAGCCGGCGCGCTCGGCCGCTACCTGTGCGTAGCTCGGCATGGCGGCCGTGCGCACGTCGCGGCTGCCGATATACATTGTGGAGACGTTACCGAAGGTGAAGGTGAAGTAGATTACCCCCACACCGCCGCCGAGGCCGAACAACATCGCCTCGGTGTAGGGTTTGCCTGTGTGGGGGTTGGTTACGCCGTTGTGGTCCAGAACGTTTTTCACAGCGCCGAGGTCCGGCGTGAGGCCGGGGCTGTGCTTGAAACCGGGTACGATCACTTAGGGATGGCTCCTTGGGGTAGTTTTGTGGCTGCCGCCGCTCATGTCGCTCCGTACGACCTGAGGGCGCGCATGACGTCAAGACGTCCCGCCTCGCGAGCGCGCTCCATGGGAGTCTTGCCTTCGTAGTCGAGCGGGCTGTGGAATGCGCCGTTCCTGAGCAGCCACTCGACCAGGGCAGTCTGGCCGAACTGGACGGCGCCGTGCAATGGCGTATTACCTCCCTGGCCGGCATTCGGGTCGGCGCCGTGCGACAGCAGTAGCTCGGCGATCTCCTGGTTGCCCACGATGGCGGGGAAGTAGAGGACGGGGATATCGTGCGCTCCCGTGGCGTCCTTCAGCGCGGGGTTGGCCTGAAGCATCTGGGCGACGCGGTCGCGCAGACCGAGCACCGCGGCGGCGCAGATGTCGAGCGGGGCTCCCGCGGTGAGCAGAAGCTGCATTATCGGCACGCTGGCGGTCTGGGTGGCTGCCTGGATAGGGGTCTCGCCCCAGGTGGCGACGGCGTTTACCAGCGCGGGGTAAGCGGCGAGCATGGTGCGTACGCGGTCGAAATCGCCGTGGGACACGCCGACGAACTCGTCCTGCAATGCCTGGGGGAGCGAGTTGGCTGTTGCGGTCATGGTTGACCTCCGGGTTACATGTTGCGGGGATTAGGGTGATTGTAGCACACGTGTTCCCGCACACGTATCGGTCCGACGCCGTACTTTTCGCGCACGCGAAGACAGGGCGCCGAAGTGTAAATAGGCCAGCGCGGGACAGAGCGGAAAGCGGGCCGGGAACTGGCCCGGCACTTGCACTAGCGCGGGCATGTCTGAAGGACCGGAAGTACACAGGATAGCGGCGAAGCTGCAGGAGGAGCTTGCGGGCAGCCGGGTCGTGGCGGCGGAGAGCCGCTTGAAGAAGGCCGCGGCGTGGCTCGAGGAGCACCCGGGGCTTGTGGAGGGCAGGGAGATTGAGCGGGTGTACGCGGCGGGAAAGAACCTGCTGTGGGAGCTTGAGGGCGAACTCTACTTCCACATGCACCTGCTGATGTTCGGCAAGATACGCACGTACACGCTGAGGCACCGAGTCGAGCACGACCGGACCCTGCGGGCGGTGATCGTGACGAGCGCGCGGCAGGTGGTACTGTACAACGTGCAGGTGTTCAATATCGGGGTGGGCGACCCGTTCGAGCAGATCGAGGGGCTGAAGCGGCTGGGGGCCGACCTGTGCGCGGTGCCGTTCGACGCGGCGTTGTTCCTGGAAAGGCTGAACGCGCCGGCGCACCGCGACGAGGAGATAGGGCCGGTGCTGCTCGACCAGACGGTAGCGGCGGGGGTGGGCAATTACCTCAAGAGCGACATCCTTTTCGAGTGCCGAATCAACCCGTGGACGAAGGTGGGCGACCTCACGCCCGAGGAGCAGAAGTGCCTTGCCGAAACGATCCCGGCGGTGGGGCAGCGGGCGCTGCGCAACAGCGGGCAGACGGTGACCGACGACGTGCTTGAGCGCATCATGGCCGACCCCAACGCGACCGGCTCGCAGTGGAACCGCAAGCACTGGGTGTTCCGCCATACGAACAGGCCCTGCAAGGTGTGCAGCACGCCAATCAGGGCGAAGCGGCAGGGGCCGGGCGAGGGGCGGATGACGTTTTTCTGCCCGAATTGCCAGGGTGTGGGGGCGGCATGACGGGGTTTAGTAGGCAAAAGACAGTGAGATGCAGGGGGCAACGCCCGGGCACCGCTCATCTCGGGTGCCGCCAAGGATGCCATGAGGTGCGGCAATCCGGGCGCGTCGGGTGCCAGTCACGTCATCCCGTGTCAACCGGCGTTCAACGACTCGCGGCCCATGCCGTTGCTATTGCTACACCCTTCGCTACCCCGAGCACGAGTAGAGGGAGCCCGAGTATGATGCCGAAGATAGGCCCCGGGAACTCGGCGGCCACGAGGAACTCGGTCGCTACCAGGCCGTAAACCAGGCTGACCGCCCCGCTAGCTGCCAGCAGTCCTGCCACGAGAACCGACCACCACCCCTGCCTCCCCGACATGAAGAACGCCGCGGTCGCCAACACGACAACGGCTATACCGGGCCACGGCGCTAGCCCCGCGCGCACGGCGCCGCCCACCGCGATGACGGCAACGGACAGAGCAAGCGTAGCGCCCGCAAACGACACGGCCAGTACGAGCTTCGCATCTTTCATAGGGTCACTTCCTGGTGTCTTCCAGCACAAAGAGGTAGCGCCGGCGCAGAGCGGCGATGGGCTCAGCGCGTGAAGGCAAAGCAGCGACGCACCTGGGCCTTGCCCATTGCATCCCCAAACCCACTGCCTACTCGCGTTAGCGGAAAGTCGAGGGCATGATGCCCAGCTGGTTGCGGTACTTGGTGACGGTGCGGCGGGCGACGCGGATGCCCTGTTCGTGCAGGCGGCGCACGATCTCCTTGTCGGTCATGGGCCGGGCCTCTTTGGTGATCATCTCTTTGATCACGTCCTTGGCGGACAGCGAGGCTGAGAAGAAGTCCGAGAAAGGGATCACGTGCTTGTTGGGCAGCATGACGTACTTGTCGGCCGTGGCGCGGCTGACGGTGCTCTCGTGGATGCCGAGGTACTGGGCCACCTGGGCGCGGGTGAGCGGTCGCAGGTAGCGCACGCCGTACCTGATGAAGTCCTCCTGGATGTCTATCAGGCACTGGGTGATGCGGCGCATGGTCTCGCGGCGCTGGTTGATGTTGGAGATGAACAGGCGCGAGCGGTTGACGTACTGCTTTATGTGCGTGCGGTCGACGTCTGACAGGGTCTCGGGGCGCGCCTCGGACGACAGCTGCTGGTACAGTGGGCTGATGCGCAGGTTGAAGCGGTACGTCTCGACCACCTCAGGCTCCAGCTTGCCGTCTCGCAGGTGGATGATCACGTCGGGCATGACGAAGCGCGTGGGCGAGGGCGCTCGCCAGGACTTGCCGCGTGGCGGCTCCTGCAGCGGGCGAGGCTCCATGTAGCGCTTGATGTAGTCGCGCACGGCCACCACAGCGTCGTAGGCGATGCCTAGCTGCTGGGCGATGATGGTGTACTTGTGCTCGCCAAGCTCGGTCAGGTAGTGGGTGATGATCTCACGCACGTGCGGCACGGGCAGCGGCTCGCCCGAGGCCTCGATCTCGCGGAGCTGTATCAAGAGGCACTCACGCAGGTCGCGGGCGCCGACGCCCACAGGTCCCGTGCGCTGCAGCACCTCCAGTACGCGCTCGACGCGCTCCAGAGGAACGTCGAGGTCGAGGGCGGCAGATTTGACGGAGCACGAGAGGAAGCCCTGCTCGTCCAGGTTGCCTACCAGGTACTCGGCGATCGGGTAATCTACTTCGGGGAGCGTCACGGCGAGGTCCATCAGCAACTGCTCCGGCATACTCGCTTCGGAAGCGACAAATGAGAGCGGATCGAACTCTTCGTCCTCGAGGACGGCTGGGCCGGAGTAGCGGGGACGGAAGTCCTCAAAGTCGATGTCGTCGGCGGCCCCGGCTGCCTTTTCGGCTTCCTCGCGGGGCTTCAGCTCGGGCTGGTTGGGCGGACGGACCTCCTGCATACACACCGGGCAGTATTGCCCGTTGGTGCCGGCGCCGCAGGACGTGCAGGTGGTCATGTCCATGCTCTCGAGAGCGGGGTTACTCTCCAACTCGGCGTGGACCATCTGCTGAAGCTCGAGGGAGGAAAGCGCAAGAAGTTGGTTAACCATGATTAGGGTCGGGGAAACCCTTGCCGAATGCTCGGCCACCATGTCGAGGCTCTGATCCAACGCAACCTCCTGCGAAGTACGTGCGGCCGCAGCATGTGCGCCTGAATCCATTATATCCGCGTGCTTCCGCTCACGCAAGACATTGGAGCGAGGCGGGGCGGCAGCAGGCGCGGGCGACCGGCAAGGCGCACACGCGCCCCTTCGGGGGTCGAGGGCACGGCTCATGCACGAAATCGGCAGGGGAAATCGCGCTAAAGTAGCGCGAAACCGGCAGTTTTGCAGTACAATCGGTGTTGGGTGAGGAGCGCCGAAACGCCTCGCGGGGCGCGTGCGTAGAAGGTGCTATGAGGAGCAAATAACGGTGGCATGAAGGACCGGGGCAGCCGGTGCGGTGGGGCAGCCGCCACGCACGGCCTGCGCGGTGCTGCGCGTGACGTCGGGATGGCATATATCTTGCAAAAATGCCTCGTGGCGTTGACTCGCAGCATGACTCCGGAGGAATGTACCGACATGATTTGCAACGAGGCAGAACTGGCCCAACGCGCTTCCGAGCGCGATCCGCAGGCGTTCGCCGAACTGTACAACGCGTACGTTGACAAGATCTATAAGTACATCTTCTACAAGGTCGGAAGCAGCGAGGATGCCGAGGACCTGTGCGAGCAGGTGTTCCTCAAGGCGTGGGAGGCCATAGGCCGCTACACCTGGTGCGGATACCCCTTCTCGTCGTGGCTGTACAAGCTGGCGCACAACATAGTGGTGGACCACTACCGCACGCGCAAGGAAGCCACTCCTCTCAACGCCATCCTGGCGACGCCCGCGGAGCCTGCAGACCCGCACAACCTCTACGCCAGGACGCTCGACGCCGACGAGCTTGCGGGGGCCATTGTGCATCTGACGCCGGAGCAGCGGCAGGTTATCGGCCTGAAGTTCATCGAGGGGTACGACAACAGCGAAATCGCGCTGATGATGAACAGGAAAGAGAGCGCGATTCGTGCGCTGCAGTACCGGGCGCTGCGGAGCCTGCAATCGATACTGGCCGAGCAGGACGAGCGCAGGCTGGAATTCGCGCCTGGCGCGCTCGGTGCCGAGGGACGTGCGTAGACAGAGCGCACGCGCAGGTCGGCAAGCCCGAACAGAAAAGACTTATTGAAGGAGCACCCGCGGTGGTGCTCCTCTTTATTGGCGCCGTCAGCCGCCGAGTGGCGTGGGCCTGAGGGCGCGAGGCCAGGGGAGCCGGTAGCGTGCGAGGGTCTTCGGCCCCCAGAGGTAGGCCACGACGAGGGCCACGGCACCGGTGAGGGCGGCCATGATGGCGGGGTCGTAGTGCGAGCCGAGATTGGGGAAGAGGGCGAAGCTGACGTTGTCCATCGCGTGGAAGATTACCGCCGCGAGCACGCTCTTGCCGGTGTTGCTGTACACCCACACGATCAACACCCGCAGCGCCACCGCATACGCGCGCTGCCAGAGTATGAACTCCAGCGTATTGCCGGTCTGTAGATCGGCCGGGATGTGCCACAGCGACCAGAGCACACCGAGCACCAACGCCGCGGTGAGAGCGTTCGAGCGCTCCTGCATCGGGTCGAAGGTGTAGCCCATCCAGCCCGTTTCCTCCGCAGCGGCGAGCACGATGAACAGCACGAGAGCCACGGCGATAAGAGGAAGGGAGACGTCCCAATTGGGCAGGGGGCGGCCCAGCAGGCGCTGCACGACGTACGACAGAAGGAAGATGAGCGGCAAGAGCAGAACTATGGGCACGTACCACAGCTTCGGCCTGATGCCGCTGTGATCTATGACGCGCCTGAGCAGTCTGCCGATGCCGGGGCGGCCTTCTTCCCTGTAGACGAGGATGAGGGCCGCGGCCAGGGGGCAGACGACCATGAAGATGCTGACGGGGAGGTTGAACGGAAGCCCGATGGAGAGGCGCTTCGCCAGCGCGGCGGCAAGCCAGAACGGCACGGAAAGGGCGAAGGTAAGCAGGAAGAATCGCCCCGGCGACTTCCCTCGCTTCGCGCTCGCTGTCACGCTTGCAGCCTCCTCGACGGCCGGACTCCCGGCGCGCGCCGCATACGACGCGACATTGGGCGATCCGGTCGTGCGGTCTGAAGTAGGTTTACGCGCCCGGCGGGTCTTTGCTCGTGACGGCGTCGTATTCGAGGGAGCAGAGCGGGGCGTGGGATAGCGCGCCCTGACGGTCGACGATCACCATGTGGCCCTGTGCGCGGTCGGAGGGGGTGTAGAAGTCCTGGGTGTCCTGGGCGAACAGCTCGGCTGCCGCCCGGGCTATGCGCTCAACGCGCTCAGGGGTGGTGATGACCACGAACTTGTCGCCGCCGATATGTCCGAGGAAGTCCTCGGGGCGGCCCTCGCGCTCCAGAGCCAGCTTCAGGGCGCGGCTCGCCACGTGGATCATCTCGTCGCCCTCGATGTAAGAGTACGAGTCGTTGTACGCGCTGAAGTTGGCGATATTGAAGTACACGATGGCCCACGCGCCCGCTTCGCCCGACGTGACCTCGGCGATCTTCCCTTCGACCACTTCGGTGCCGGGCAAGCCGGTAAGCTCGGACACGGTGTCGTGGTACAGGTGGTGAAGCTGGGCGCGCACGCGCACGCTCAACTCGTCGGGGTCGAACGGTTTGACGATGTAGTCGTCGGCGCCGCGTTGGTAGCCGAGCACGCGGTTGGGCACGGCGCTGCGGGCGGTCAGCATGATGACGGGGATATGGTTGAGGCGGGAGTCTGCCTGCATGAGTCGGCAGACCTCGTATCCGTCCATGCCGGGGAGCATGAGGTCGAGGATGACGAGGTCCGGGGTGGACTTTTCAAGTACGACAAGCGCCTCCTCTCCAGAGAAGGCGTGTTCGGTGTCGTATCCTTCGCTCTGCAGATGCTCTTCCAGCAGCTCAACAATTGCAGGCTCGTCGTCTACGATGAGTATCTTGCTCATGAGTCCTACACACTACGAGATAGTGCGGCAACTTCGCGGGCGCCGCATGACTACCGGGGTGTATAGCACAACGTGTGCCCAGGTTCGCCCCGGGGCCGGGCGGGATCCGGCCTGACCTGTTATTAGGCCCACCCGCAAGAGCGCGGGCGGGCCTGTTTGGTGCGTCCTGCCTTACTGAGACAGGCCAAACTCCTGCAGCTTGGCGTACAGGGCGGGCCGGTCGAGGCCCAGCATCTTGGCCGCTTCGCTGCGGTCGCCCTCGGCCACCTGCAGCGCCTCGGTGAGGGCTGCCTTCTCCACCTGCGTCATGATGTCAGTCAGCGTTGTGCCTTCCTTGACCAGCCGCGCCACGTCAAACACCTGCCTGTCGGAGAAGTTGGAGAGCAGGATGTGGTGGCTTGTGATGACACCGCCCTGCGACATGACCACGGCGCGCTGGATGGTGTTCTCAAGCTCGCGGACGTTGCCCGGCCAATCGTGCTTGATGAGGGCCTGCATGGCCTCTTCGGAGATGCGGGCGGGCGGCGTGCTGGCGCTGTAGCGGTGCTTGTCGAGGAAGTGCTCGATAAGGAGGGGGATGTCGTCCTTGCGCTCGCGCAGGGCCGGCATGGAGAGGCGGATGACGTTGAGGCGGTAGTACAGGTCCTCGCGGAAGCGCCCGGCCTCGACCTCGGACTCGAGGTTCGTGTTGGTGGCGGCGATGATGCGCGTATCGACCTTGATTGGGATGGAGCCCCCGACGCGCTCGAACTCGCGCTCCTGCAGCACGCGCAGCAGCTTGCGCTGGGTGCTCAGTGTCATCTCGCCGATCTCGTCCAGGAAGATGGTGCCCTTGTGGGCCATCTCGAACCGGCCCTTGCGCTGGGTGATCGCGTTCGTGAACGCGCCCTTCTCATGGCCGAACAGCTCGGACTCGAGCAGGGTTTCCGGCAGGGCGGCGCAGTTTACCTTGACCAGCGGGCCGTGGCGGTAGGTGGAGTTGGAGTGGATGACGTGGGCCACAAGCTCTTTGCCGGTGCCGGTCTCGCCCGTGACGAGCACGGTGGCCTCGCTGGCGGCTGTGCGGCCGATGACCATGTAGATCTCGTGCATTGCCGGCGAGTTGCCGATGATGCGCTCGGAAGGGTCGCGCGGCTCGATCTGCGAGCGTAGGGTCCGCACCTCTTCCATGAGCGACAGGCGCTCGAAGTAGCGGTCGATACTGTGCAGCACATCGTCAAGCTCGAAGGGCTTTGTGATGTAGCTGTAGGCACCGAGGGAGGAGGCCTGGATGGCGATATTGGGCGAGCCGTGCGCGGTCATGATGATGACGGGCACCTCACCCTGCTTGTCTTTGATCTGCTTGAGGACGTCGATGCCGGTCATGCCGGGCAGGCGCATATCGAGGAGAACCAGCTGGTATTCCCCGCTCTTGAGGGCTTCCAGAGCATCTTCGCCGGTGGCTGCCTCGCTGACGACATAACCTTCGTCTTCGAGGAACGTCTTGAGCATCAACCGTATGGCGAGATCATCGTCTGCGACAAGTATATGCTGGCCGCGCACGGTTGCGGTGCCGGTGGTGGTGGGCTGGCTCTTCCCGGCGCTCGACTTGGAGCGATTGTTCGTGTCAAGCGTGGGATCAGCCTCGACGGCGGCCTGGGTTGCTGTCTTCTTGGCCAATGCGACTCCTTAGACTCATGTGAGCGACTTCTATTTATCAGAGGGCGCAAAACGCAGCCCTGCGTTTACGTAGCAAAGAGCACTCGCTACGGCGCACACACCGGGAATTATACGGCATGGGCAACCGCCCGTCAATCAGACGGCGGTGGGGCGTACACGTTTTCGCACCAGGGCGCTGCCCCAAAATGTGCCAATACGTCGTGGGAAATCAATCGCGTTACGGCCGCTATTACAGGCCGTCGTTAATATAACGGTGGGGCGGGGTTTTGGATAGCTACCGCAGCACGATTGCTATGCCGACCAGGGTAATCGCCGCGCCGATCAGGGCGTTTACCGAGGGCACCTGGCCGAGAATGAGGAATGAGAGCAACACGCCGCCGGTGACCTCCTGCGAGGCGATGATGTTGACGTAGGTGGCGTGGACGCGCCGAAGGGCGGCGTTGTACAGGGTGTGGCCGAGGGCCAGGGGGAAGATGCCGAGGGCGACGACGGCGGCGATCTGCTGCCAGCCCCACGAGCCTGCGGGCGCGCCGGGCAGCACGAGGAGCGCGACCGGGAACAGCCACAGCGCGGCAGCGCCGTACACGCGCGAGGCGTAGGTGTAGAGCGGGTAGCGGTCGCGCTCGTAGCGGCCCGCGACGGAGTAGAAACCGAAGGTGACGGCCGAGAGGAGGGCAAGGAAGTCGCCCAGGGCCATCGACCAGGACATCCGCGGCTCAAGCCCGGCGACGATGGCGATGCCGAGCACGGTGACGCCGATGCCGGCCCAGCGAGAGCGGCGCACGTGCTCGCCCAGGAAGATGGCCGAGAAGACGGTGACAAACACGGGGGCGGTGTATACGATGGCGAGAGAGTGGGCTGGGGTTGTGTAGTCGAGGGAGGCAATGTAGAAGTAGAAGTGCAGCGCGGCGACGAGGCCGTAAAGGGCGAAGCGCGCCCAGGTCTGCCGGGTGGTCCGGGGCGCGAGCAGGGTCGACTGCTGCGTGGGCGATGGGCGGATAGTCAGCAGGGCCAGGGAGCCGACGGCGAGGGCGGCTACGAGCATGCGGCCCCAGGTCTTGACGAGCGAGGGCATGGGGTCGGCCAGCAGTATGAGGACGGGGCTGGTGGAGAAGAAGATAACTGCGATACCAGCCAGCAGGAGGCCGCGCCGCGCCTCTGGAGTCATGGGGCAGGCTCCGGGGCCGCACTGCGCGTGGCCGGACTATACAGGTGGGCTTCGCGGGCGCCGCCCGTTAGCCCGGTAGGCAGTAGGGACGTGTGGGTGCTGTACTCCATCGGTGCGCTTGCGTTCTCCGTACCCGAGCGTGCCGGTTGGTGCTAATGATACACGATGCCCTCTCGACGCCCGGGCGTAAGGCGCGGAAGCCGACGGCCCATGTGTTACACTTGAGTGTATGGCCGAGAAGAAGGGGGCGCGCAGGAAGCCGCGCATCGTGCACGCGCCGACGAATATCGCAGGGATCGCCGGGCTGCTGGCGCGCGCCCAGCGCGATCTGGGATACGATGCCGAGTCGGTGCAGTACGTGGCGCACAGGTACGCCTTCGAGACCGACCGAACGCTCAACCTGGGGCGCGGCGACAACATCTTGAAGAAGGCGGCGGGGACCGGCGGGTTCGCGCTGGAGGCGATCAGGCAGTACGACGTGTTCCACCTGTACTTCGGTAACACGCTGTTTCCGCACCCTTATCCCGATTTGCCGGTGCTCAGGGCGCTGGGCAAGAAGATCGTATTCCACTTCTGCGGGTGCGAAGTGCGAAACCGGGCGATCACGCTGGAGAAGTACGCGCTGAGCGGTTGCTCAGAGTGCGTGACGAAGGTCTGCCTGGGCAAGCGCCACCC
>DASTEB010000538.1:0-2780 GCA_035710025.1 Chloroflexia bacterium | reverse complement strand
CCGGGCGTCTGCGATATGCTGGTGCCGTTTGGCGTGTAGTTGTACGCGCCCATGGACATCGTCACCAGGTAGTACAGGAAGGGAATGCCGATCATCTGGAACAGGATCGTGCCGTAGGTCATCACGTTGCTGGCAACCGAGCTGCGCAGCGCCGACGACCAGAACAGCCCGACCGAGGCGAAGAGCAGCGCCGCGACCAGCATCACAACCTGCGAGATGATGATCTCTTCGGGTGACACGCCGCCGAACATGAACGCCAGGCTCTCCAGCGGGGCGATCGCGATGATGAGTAGGGCCACGAATGCAAGCGCCGACCCAAGCTTGCCGAACACAACCGAGCGCGCGGGCAGCAGCGTGGTCATGAGCAGGTCGTAGGTCTTCTGCTCGCGCTCCGACGTGATCGAGCCTGACGTGAAGGCGGGCGTGAGCAGCGACACCATGATTGTCTGGAAGATGACCAGCACGGAGAAGATGAACTTGCCCACCTGAGCCGCTTCGGGTCCCGTGCTTCCACTCACGCTGGCGGAGACTGCAACATACGTAAGCCAGGTGATGAAGCTGAGCACAATCAGGTACACGAGCAGCACGACCAGGGCGCGCCAGCCGCGCATACGCCCCCGAAGCTCTTTGACGATGACCGGGTTGATCCGCATCCTACTGCACCAGCCCCTTCGTCGTGGCGAGGAAGATCTCTTCTAGGTCACCCACCATCTCCTCAAAGCCGAACACCGGCACGCCCTGTGCCACCATCCGGGCCAGCATCGCGCTGAGAAGCGCGTCCTCGCCGTTCACGCGAACGTGTACTGTTGCCGGGCCGGGCTGCACGGTGTTGTCCGCGAAGCCCGGCGGCGGGGGCGGCGGTATGAAGCCGGGCGACTCGGGCTGGGGCACGGGCGGCGGGACGGGTGCCGAGCCGTTTGGCGCGGGCTGCCCGCGGCGGTAGCCGGGCGGGAGCACGTTCACGCTTACCACGCCAGGGAAGGTGTGGGCGATGGATGCGGCGTGGGCAGCGCGGTCAAGCACGCGCACGTACACGTCGCGGGCGGGCTGCATTGCCGCGAGGATACGCGACACCTCGCCGCTCACCAACAGGTGGCCGCGCTCGACGATGGCGACGTGGGTACACATCTCGGCAAGCTCGGTGAGGATGTGGGACGATACGAGGATGGTCTTGCCGAGAGCGCGAAGCTCTTTGAGCAGCTCACGAAGCTCGATTCGGGCGTGTGGATCGAGGCCGGAGGCAGGCTCGTCCAGTATGAGCAGATCAGGCTCGTGTACCAGCGTGCGCGCCAGGCAAAGGCGCTGCTTCATGCCCCGGGATAGCTCCTCCACGAAGCTGTCGCGCTTGGCCGACAGGTCGACCAGGGCGAGCAGGTCGCCGATCATGCCCTTGCGCTTACCCTCCGAGACTTGGTAGGCGGCGGCGAAAAAGTCGAGGTACTCCCACACCTTCATGTTGTCGTACACGCCGAAGAAGTCGGGCATGTAGCCGATGCGCTTACGCACCTCGAGGGGCGCTTCGGTCACCGGGTAGCCGCCGACCCACGCCTGGCCCGCGGTCGGCTCCAGCAGTGTGGCGAGGATGCGCATGGTAGTGGTCTTGCCCGCGCCGTTTGGGCCGATGAACCCGTGGATGGACCCGCGCTCGATGGACAGGTTGAGATCGTGCAGCGCGGTGAACGCGCCGTACTTCTTGGTGAGCTTATCGGTCTGGACGACGAGGTCTTGCATGGCGGGTTACTGCTGACCTTCCACGTTGACCGCGATGTCGAGCACCGGGCGCACGAGCGTCACGCCCGGCTGCCCGGCCACGAGCCTGAGCGTCACGTCTCCCGCCGGGCCGACGTAGGGCGCGGGGTCGGGAATGTCCAGCGGGGCCGTGCTGTCGGCGGTGACTCTGCCCGCGTCGTCCCACTCGCCCGTGTTCGTATTGAACGCCAGCACACGTATGGGGTCGGGAGACGCCGCTGCTGAACGGAAGTCGAGCCGCAGCGTGCGGGCAACCGTGCCGGGCGGCAGGCTATAGCGCACTTCGGCGTAAGGTTTGAGCAGCAGAGTTTCCGCCGCATAGGCGGTGCTGCCTGAGGGCGGCGTGGGCTGCGGGAACGCCTGGCCCGGCGCCAACTGAACTGCTGCACCTGCACCGGCACCCCGGGCCCGCCACTCGATGCTGTCTCCGGGCGTGTAGACGGTGTAGGGCACGGTGCCCGACTTGACTGACGGGTCGCCCTGGCCGCCCGGGCGCACCGTCGCCTGGGACACCCAGAGCGTGGCTTCCTCAAGTTGGCTGGAATATCTCTCGACGCCGATGGGGTCGGGCGGGGGCGGGCCCCACGCGAGCAGGGTCACGCGCATGTCGAGCGGGGGTAAGGCGCCTATGTATGGATAGAGGCCCGCGCTCAGCAGCTCGATCTTGCGGTTGTACGTGCGCTGCTCGGCGTTCGAGTCGCGGCCGCTATAGGGGTAGCTGTAGCCGGTTTGAGGGGCCGATACGCCCGCGGGCGGCGGGAGCAGTTTTGCGGGCGACGAATTGTCGAACACCTGCGAGGACAACGGCAGCCGTACCTCGGCGCTGCCGCGCGCGGCCACGAAGCCGATATGCTGCGTGGCGTTCCCTCGCACCAGCGCGACGTCCTGCAGGGGCACGTCCAGGCGGTTAGTCACCGTGCCGACGATCATGCCGTTTTCCAGGCGCAGGTCGGCCTCCAGCGGGCGCTCGGCCTGGCTCGAGTGCTCGGCCATGAATGCCTTGAGGCTCCAGGTATTGATGAGCACGTTGT
>DASTEB010000537.1:0-3254 GCA_035710025.1 Chloroflexia bacterium | reverse complement strand
GGGCTGCTGGTCCTCGGCCCCGGCGGCGAGGTCGTCCGGCTCGCTGCCGATCTCATCTTCGGGCGCTTCCGCCTTAGCCCTGGGCTTGCGGCCGCGCTTTGCCTTCGCTTCGCCGTTCGCGTGGCCGTTGCCGTTGCCGTTCTCGTCCGACGCGGCGGCCTTGCGGCGCTTCTCCAGCCTCTCCTCGATGTCCCACTCGCCCGACAGCTTCTTGGCCTCAAGCTCGGCTTCCATCTTGGCGAGCCGCTCGGGCAGGTCGGGCAGCAGGGTCGAGGCGTCGGTGATGGTGTAGCTGTAGCCCTGTTCGGTGAGGAAAAGCTGGCGGTTGGTCGAGAAGTCCTGGTCTTTGGTGTCTCGGGTCACCAGCGTGTAGAAGTTGGCGATGGAGCCATCCTTCTTGGGGCGCAGGATGCGGCCCAGCCGCTGTGCCTCCTCCTGCCGAGAGCCGAACGTGCCCGACACCTGTATCGCGACGTTCGCGTCGGGCAGGTCGATGGCGAAGTTCGCCACCTTGCTCACCACCAGCAGCTTGGTGTTGCCCTGGCGGAAGTCCTCGTACAGGCGGTCGCGCTCGACGTTGGGCGTCTTGCCCGTGACGAGCGGCGCGCCCAGCTTCGCGGCGATGGTCTTCAACTGGTCAATATACTGCCCGATCACCAGCACCGAGTCTTGCTCGTGTTGCTCCAGGAGCGCGTCGAGCACGTCCATCTTGATGGGGTTCTCGGCGGCGATGCGGTACTTCAGGCGGCTGTCGTCGATCAGCACGTACTCGGCACGTTCCTCGGGCGTGAGGGGCATCCGGATCTCAGTACACTGCGCCGTGGCGATCCAGCCCTCGCGCTCGAGTTCCTTCCACGGCACGTCGAACTTCTTCGGCCCGATCAGTGAGAAGACGTCTGTCTCCCGTCCGTCCTCGCGCACCAGCGTCGCGGTGAGGCCGAGGCGCCTGCGGGCCTGAATCTCCGCGGTCACGCGGAAGATCGGCGCTGGGAGCAGATGCACCTCGTCGTAGATGATGAGCCCCCAGTCGTGGCGGGTGAACACCTCGAAATGGGGGAACTCGCCGATCTCACCCGTCTCCGCATTCACGGCCGACACCGACGGGCGGTACGTGAGCATCTGGTACGTGGTGACGGTGACCGGGCGGATCTCTTTCTTCTCGCCCGTGTACTCGCCCACCTGGTCGGGCGTCAGGGTAGTCTTGTCCAGCAGCTCGGAGATCCACTGGCGCACGGCGATGGTGCTGGGCGCGAGGATGAGGGTATGCGTTTGCGCCTGCGACATCGTGCCCATGCCGACCACGGTCTTGCCCGCGCCGCAGGGCAGCACTACCACGCCGCTGCCCCCATGCACCGTGCCGCCCGCCCAGAACGATCCGACCGCGTTCACCTGGTAGGTGCGCATGCCGAAGTGCTCGCCGTCCACGGTCACGTCGCGCAGGGCGAACTGGAGCGGCGCGCCCTCGTTGTACCCCGCAAGGTCCTCGGCCGGGTAGCCGAACTGCACTAGCGCCTGCTTGACGTGGCCGCGCATTCGCGGGTCGATGCGCAGGGTGTTGCGGTCGATCTGCTCGAGCACGTGGGGCTGGATGCCGCGGTTGCGCGCCACCTCTGCCACGAGCATGGGGTCTTCCGACTTGAGCAGCAAGTGCCCCTCGTCCGACTTGGTCAGCTTGAGGCGGCCGAAGCGCGAGATATATTCCTTGATGTCAGTGAGGACGTTGCCGGGAAGGTCGAATTTGGAGAAGCGCTCGAGCACGGCCACCGCCTCTTCCGCCGAGAGGCCCGCCGACGCCGCGTTCCACAGCGAGAGGGGCGTGATGCGGTAGGTGTGGATGTGCTCGGGGCTTTTCTCAAGCTCGGCGAAGCGCGCAAGCTCGTCCCGCGCGGCCGAGTAGAGGTCGTTGTCCACTTCGAGGAGGAGGGAGCGGTCGCTCTGTACGATGAGGGGGTTGTGGGGTGCGTACGCCATTTTATACTCTTCCTCTCTCCACGCTTAGATTCCGCGACAGTAACCATGCCGCGGAATCTAATTCTACCACAAGGGCTCGGCCCAGACCAGGAAGGGCACATTGTGGAAAACTCTCCGAGGCCGGGCTGCTGCATGTGGCAGGTACGGCCAATCTGCTATCCTATGCACATGCGCATTGTGAAGGAAGCGAGCGAACGTATGCGCAGCGACTATGCCGCCGTGGTTATCGCGTGGGCGGCGCTTGCTCTCGCGCTCCTGGCCGGACTGACACAGGCGGGCTGGCAGCGCGACCGCCTGGTCGAGGCGTGGCCCACCATCGAGAAGTTCGCCAACCCTTACGAGCAGCAGCGGCTCACGGGAGTTGCCTCACATTACTCTCATGATCTGCTGGCTAGAGCGGATGCAGCGCTACCCGTGACGGCGACCGTGCTGCTGGTCACCCCCGGCGCCCGCACCACCAGTTACGAGTACACCGCTTACCACCGGGCGCTTTACATATTCGCGCCGCGCCCGGTGTGGTGGCTGGCACCAACTCCGCACGACGGAACCTGGAAGGCCCACTGGTGGATCTCGGCCCCGATCGATGCAGCATCCGTCCTTGCAACGGCCCGCGAAAAACACGCCGACTACGTGCTGGCCGCGGGCCTCGACATCCCACTGGAGGGCGGCCGGGTGGTGTTCAGCACGCCCGAAGGGTCGCTCATACGGCTAAACGGCAGCCAGGCCGCCCCCGGCGCGCGAGGGCCTCAGCATGTGCAGCCTCCCGGCCTGCCGGCGCTCCTGCTCGGGATAGCGATCCCGTTCGTCCTGGGCGGGGGCGCTCTCCGGCTGGCCGGGCGCTGGGGGTTCCGTGCTCGCGGTATCGAAGCGTGGGCGCTATCGTGGGCCTTAGGGGCGGGCCTGCTCACTGTTGCCGCTCTGGGCCTGCTGGCGGCGGGCCTGGGGTGGGTGGGCACGATGGCACTCCTGGGCACGGCCGCGCTCGGCGCCGCGATCTACTTATTTGCCCGCAGGCCGCGGCGTGAAGAGCCGCCCGCAGCGTCAGCCGCGCTGAACGTGCTGGAGCTGGCGCTGCTTGCCGTAATCGCCGTTCAGACAGTGTACGTAGCCGTCATGTCGATCGGGCGGCCTCTCACAATCTGGGACCCCTGGGTCAACTGGGCGACGAAGGCGCGGGCAATCTATTACGACGGGGCGATCGGGCCTGCGGTCTACTCCGACCCCTCTCGCGCCGTCACCAACCTCGACTACCCGCTGCTGCTGCCGCTGCTCGAAGCGTGGGT
>DASTEB010000536.1:0-2496 GCA_035710025.1 Chloroflexia bacterium | reverse complement strand
CTGCGCCCCGATCCCGCTTCGCGCTGCCAGCCCGACGGCGTGCACGGCCGCAGCAAGGTCACCGACCCCGGCTTCGACTGGACCGACTCCGGCTGGCGCGGCTGCTCCCTGCGCGACCTGGTTATCTACGAGATGCACACCGGCACCGCAACGCCCCGCGGCACCTTCGATGCGTTCATAGACAGGCTGCCCTACCTGGTCACGCTCGGCATCAAGGCCATTGAGATCATGCCGGTGGCCGACTTCCCCGGCGAGCACAACTGGGGCTACGACGGGGTGAGCCTTTACGCACCCTCACGCGCATACGGTGGCCCAAGCGCCCTCAAGCGGCTGGTGGACGCGGCACACGGCCACGGCCTCGCTGTGGTCCTCGACGTGGTGTACAACCACCTCGGGCCCGACGGCAACTACCTGCGCGACTTCAGCCGGGGCTACTTCACCGACCGCGTCAAGACCCCCTGGGGCGACGCGCTCGACTACACCCGCAGGCAGGTGCGTGACTTCCTCGCGTGGAACGCGCTGTACTGGATGCGCGAGTACCACGTGGACGGCTTCCGCTTCGATGCCACCCACGCCGTCCACGACCCGAGCGACGAGCACATCCTTGCCGAGCTTGCCCGCCGAATACGCGAGGCCGTGCCCGAGGGACGGCACTTTGCCCTCATCGCGGAGGACGACCGCAACCTCTCCTGGCTGCTCGAAAGCCCGGCACAGGGCGGCGTGGGCATGGACGGGGTATGGGCGGACGACCTGCACCATGTGATCCGCGTGGCCCTGTCCGGCGACCGCGACGGGTACTACGCCGACTACAAAGGCACGGCGAAAGAGATAGCCCGCACGCTGAACCAGGGCTGGCTGTACACCGGGCAGCGCTCGCGCTTCTGGGGCACCATGCGCGGCACGGACCCCTCTGGAATCGAGCCTGAGGCGTTCGTGTACTGCATCCAGAACCACGACCAGATAGGCAACCGGCCGAGAGGCGACAGGCTGAACCACGACGTTGATCCCGCTGCTTACCGGGCGGCGTCGGCACTGCTGCTGCTCAGTCCGGGCACGCCGCTGCTGTTCCAGGGCCAGGAGTGGGCGGCCACTACGCCGTTCCTCTACTTCACCGACCACGAGCCTGAGCTTGGCAGGCTGGTCACCGAGGGCAGGCGGCGCGAGTTCGCCCGGTTCCGCGGCTTCAAGGCTGCCGACATACCGGACCCCCAGGCCCGCGACACGTTCGAGGCGTCGCATCTGCAGTGGGACGAGATCCGCAAGCCCGCCCACAGCCAGGTGCTTGAGCTTTACCGGGAGTTGCTCTCGCTGCGTGAGACCGAGCCCGCCCTGGTGCGCAGGCGGCGCGCGACGCACGAGTGCAAGCCTGTCGGAGCGAAAGCGGTAGCCCTGCGATACCGCACGCCGGGCGGCAAGGACGACGTGCTTGTCGTGGCGAACTTGCAGGGCGCACTCTCGGTAGACCTGGGCGCATCCGAGCTAACCCGCCCGCCCGAGGGCTGCCGGTGGATGCCCCTCATCTCCTCAGAGGAGCTCCGCTTTGGCGGGTCGCACCCCGCCGAGGAGCTATGCCCCACCCTCGACCGCGCCACCGTCGAGGCCGACGGTCCGGTGGTGCTCGCCCTCAAGGCCGCCCGCCTCGACGCGGAGATGTAAGTCCGCGAGCCTTACTGTCTCGGGTGCAATCACATCAATAGCGAGCGCTCAGTGTGCCGATTCTTGTCAAAGCCCGGGGCATACGTTATCATGCCAGTGAGCTTCGCAGCAGACCGTGCATTCATGTTGGAGGTCCGGTAGTGCCTGTCAATATCGTCGAGATTGAGGACGTCAACGCTTACGAGATCCTGGATTCGCGCGGTAATCCGACCGTGCTGGTCGAGGTGCGCCTGCTCGGTGGGGCCACCGGCCGCGCCGCCGTTCCGTCGGGCGCATCGACCGGCGCGCATGAGGCCGTCGAGCTGCGCGACGGCGACAAGGCCCGCTACGGGGGCAAGGGCGTGCTGAATGCCGTCGAGCACGTGAACGTGGAGATAGCAGAGCAGATCATCGGCGACGATGCCTGCGACCAGGCCGGGTTGGACCACCATCTCATCATGATGGACGGCACGCCCAACAAGGAGCGGCTCGGCGCTAACGCCATCCTGGGCGTGTCGCTCGCCGCGGCGCACGCGGCTGCCCGCCACTTCAACATGTCGCTGTACCGCTACCTGGGCGGCCTCGCGGCCAGCACGCTGCCCGTGCCGATGATGAACATCCTCAACGGCGGCAAGCACGCCGCCGACTCGACCGATTTCCAGGAGTTCATGGTCATGCCCACCGGCGCGCCCACCTTCCACGAGGGGCTGCGCTGGGGCGTCGAGGTATACCACTCTCTCAAGAGCCTGCTGGCCTCCAGGGGCTACGCCACCAGTGTCGGAGACGAGGGAGGGTTCGCGCCGTCGCTCAAGAGCAACGCCGAAGCTGTCGAGGTGATCCTGCAGGCCATCGAGAAGGCGG
>DASTEB010000535.1:0-3290 GCA_035710025.1 Chloroflexia bacterium | reverse complement strand
CGAGCCGCCGCAGGACATCATCGGCCTGTATGAGCCGCCCGCGGTAGGCGGGTTCGCCTTCGCCTGGCTGGTCGCGCTCGTTGGCGTGCTCGTGCTGACGAGCCTGTACGAGTTGAGCCTGTGGCTCCGCCGGCGCGGGAGCAGGGCGACACAGTAACGCGGCGCACGCCTGTGTGTCTGGTCTGCGCGGGGCGGCCTCGCTCGCAGCCGGAGTCGCATCGCCGTCGTGCGCCTGCTCATGGCCGGGCGATGGGTTATAATATGAGCGGAATGGACGGTAGGGAGAACGAAATGAGCGATGAAGTCACAACCGTGTCAGTAGTGTTCGACGGCGGGGTCTTTCGGCCGGACACGCCGCTGAAACTGGAGCCGAACACCCGATATGTTGCCGTCATACGCCCTGAACAACCCGAGGAGAACGGCGCCGGCAACGTGTGGGAGTTGCTTGCCCGACACGCCGGGACAGTGGAGGCACCGCCCGACTGGGCAAGCGAACACGACCACTACTTATATGACACACCAAAGCGTCAGGATGACAACGAATAGTCATGGCGGCGGAGCGCTTCCTGCTTGACACGTTCTTCGTTCAGGCGCTGCTCAATGAGCGCGACTCGTATCACAGGCAGGCGCTAGATATTCTACCGAGGGTACAGGCTGCGGCAGAGGTGTGGGTCACCGAGTCAGTGTTGGTTGAGGTTGGCAACGCACTCAGCACTTTCGATCGCTCGTTGGCGGCGCAGTTCATCCGCCAGTGCTATCACACGGCTAATATGAGAGTCGTGAGAGTAGATACCACCCTGCTGCTGGAAGCTGTGGAGTTGTACGAGGCGCGCAATGACAAGACCTGGGGTCTTACTGACTGCATTTCATTCGTTGTGATGCAGCAGCAAGCCTTGACGGACGCCATAACCGCCGACAGACACTTCGCCCAGGCAGGTTATCGAGCAATTATGGCAACCGATGCAAAGTAAAGAGAGCCTGCGGGAACAACCCTCACAGGCTCTCAACTTATGCCTCATCCCCGTGAATTGCCGTCAGGCGAAGAACCGGCGTAGCTCCTCCGCCACCGCGTCCGGCCTGCCGCCTATGTCGGTATTCCACGAAGCCGCGTGATCCAGCCCGGGGAACTCGACACGTTGGGCTTGCGGCAGCGCCTTCTCCAGCGAGTCGAGCGCGGCCTTCAGGTAGGCCGGGCTCTTGCTTCCGCCGAGCAGAAGCACCTCGGCGCGTATGGCCCCAAAGTCTCTGTGCTTCCCGCTCATGTCGGCTACAAGTTGCAGGTCGTAGTGCAGCGACGGGGCTAGCGCCTTCATCGTCAGGTAGCCGCCCGCCGGCTTGCCGTCCTGGCTCTTGAGCATCCTGCTCGTGAGGAACTCTAGCAGCGGACGAGGTATGTAGTTGAACGCCGGCGGGCCCATCTGTGCGCCCTTCATGGCCGTGATGAGCGCCGCGGCCACCTTGCCCCGGGCCATCTCCCTGTCGTAGCGCGCCAGCACGGCCGACGGCACCGAGCGGTCGGCGAACAGCGGCGGCTCGTACACGGCGACTCTGTATATCGCGGGCAGGGTGAGCGCCGCCTGCAGGGCGATAATGCCCCCGGAACTTACCCCGAAGACGTTGACCGCGCCCGTCTCGGCGAGCAGGGCGTCGAGGTCCTCAACTTCCTTCAGTATGCTGTACTCTCCGCGATCCCGGCCGCGCTGGCCAAGCGTCCGGCGGTCGGGCACGAAGACCGTGAAGGAGCCGGCTAGCGCCTCGGCCAGTTGCGTATGGTTCGCACCCGATGACATAGTGCCGTGTAGCACGACCACGCCCGGGCCGCGGCCCATCCTGCGGTAGCGGATGTTGGTGCCGTCGTTCGAGGTCACAGTGCCGGTCGTATATGGCTCTCGACCGGCGTCAATGGGTGAGCTTACTGTAACTGCCATTTCAATACTCCCTTCTCTATTCGTTCTCCTCCTCGCCGTCTCCCGCGATACCCGACCAGGTAAGACGGCCGGTGCGGAGATCGGCAGTGACCGAGCGGACCCAGTCCAGCTCGGCCTGGAGCATAACCCTGATGTATTCCACCTCCAGCAGGAAGACCCTGGGCAGGCTCGCATGGGGCGCCACCTGCTCGTCGAGTGTGGCTATTCGCTCGGCGAGCCGGGCTTCCCGCTTCTCCAGCTGGCGAAGCACGTCCTCCGGCGCGAGCAGCGAAAGCTGCGCTACGGCAGCCGGGAACTCGGGGAACTCGCGGGCCGGGGTCGCGAGCATCTCGCGCAGCCAGCGGATGGTCGTTGCGCGGCCGTCCTCGGTCAGCTCGTACACCGTGCGCTCCGGCCATCTCTCCCTGCGCATGGTCTCCTGCACCTTGATCAGCCCATCCCTCTGCAGCCGGTCAATCGTCTGGTAGAGGCTGGCACGCTGATGGACGTTGACCACCAGGTCCTTGCCCCGCTCCTTGATGAGCTGCTGCATGCGGTAGGGGTGCATCGGCTCTTCGTACAGGAGCGCCAGTATGGCAAGGGCTATGGGTGACCGGCGGGCTGAAGTGTTCATAGTCCTCATTATACTAGTCATAATATGACTAGCGTATCGGCCTTAGGGAGTATCATGGTTGAAGTGGAAACGCTGCAGCTTAAAGTAGAAGAGCCTGTGGGGTTGTCCCACAGGCTCCTCGCTTGTGCTGAGTGTATGGTGGCTACTTACGCCTGGACGCCTACCTCGGCGGGGGCGCTGGCGCTCTTCTCCACCTTGAAGGTGATGCCCTCCTCGGGGTCGAAGCCCGCGATCACCGTGTCGCCCGCCTTTACGTCGCCCTTGAGCAGACGCTTGCTCAGCGGGGTCTCCAGCTCGCGCTGGATGGCCCTGCGCAGCGGGCGAGCGCCGAAGTTGCGGTCGTACCCGACCTCGGCCAGGTGCACCTTGGTGGCTTCCTCCAGCCGCACGCCGATGCCGCTAAGCGCCAGCCTGCCGGCCAGGTCGCCCACCTGGATGTCCACGATCTGCTTCAGCTCTTCCAGCGTCAGGTGGCGGAAGACGATGATGTCGTCGATCCTGTTGATGAACTCGGGCCTGAAGGTCTGCTTCAGGGCGTCGTCCACCCGCTTGACCGCCTCGCGCTGGTCGGTGTCGTCCGGCATCTTGGTGACGAAGCCGAAGCCCGCGCCACCCTTGGGCAGGAACTCGGTGCCCACGTTCGAGGTCATGATGATCAGCGTGTTGCTGAAGTCAACGGTGCGGCCGTGGCCGTCGGTCAGGCGGCCGTCGTCCAGCACCTGCAGCAGCGCGTTGAACACCTCGGGGTG
>DASTEB010000534.1:0-2099 GCA_035710025.1 Chloroflexia bacterium | reverse complement strand
GCCCAGCGGATGCCGCGGGCCACCTGCTCATCTGACCCCGAGCCGCGCTCGCCTCCCAGCACTTTTACGGGCATGATACGCGCTCCCCACGACACACCTGCCACGCCGCGGCCGTTGTTGCTGCTCGCGGCGGCGATACCCGCGGTCATCGTGCCGTGCGCGCTATCGGCATAGGGGTTGTTGTCGTTGGCGTAGAAGTCGTAGCCCGGCACGATCTTGTCTTCCAGGTCAGGGTGGTCGGTCGCCACTCCCGTGTCGAGGATCGCGATGATGATGTCGGAATTACCGGTCGTAACATCCCACGCTTGCTCCGCCTTGATCTGCGTTAGGCTCCACTGCTGCCCCGCGGCATACTGCTCGTCATCGGGCGTGCGGGCCATCTCATACAAGCGGTTCGGTTGGGCGTACTCCACAGCCCCCGAGGCCATCAGCGCCGCCGCCGTCTCGCGAATGTCCAGCGCACCCCCTTGCGACGAGGTCAGCCGGTACACGCCCGGCAGTATCTCTTCTGACGCGGTGAGTCCATAGCGCGCGAACGCGCCTGCAAGGGCCGCATGGCCGGGGCCAACGCCCGCATCGAGCCGCACGATCAGGTCGCCCGGCACGTAGTTACCGTCCCGCAGGTTCCAGTCGGCGGGCCGGACGGCAATTGCGGCAGCCTGCCCGTTCGAAATCGTGTCGGGTGGGGCGGCGGGTGGAAGGGCCGGGAGGGCAAGCAAAACGGGCAACACGAAAGCCAGCAGGCGCATTAGCCGCCTGCTCGCCGAGCCTTTGACCGGTGTCATTCGGGATGTACCTCTCTTCCGGGGTTCGCGGTTGGTCTCCGGCCGAGATCGGCCGGGATGGTCTTCTCTTTTACGGTGTCGAATCGGCCCGCCTGTAATAGCGAGCGGGACTGTGCCGTGCATACACAGTATACCAAAAACACGAATAGGCCGGAATCCTCTGCCAACACTGTAAGCAGAGGCGCCGGCCTCGTCGTCTTGTCACGCGCAACACGCTGAGGAGCGGCGCGCTATGGCCTAAAGGTTACCTGCAGCCTGCGCGTTGCGCAGCGCCAGCCACAGCCCGGCGAGTATGAGCGCAACGCCCACGACTACGTTAAGCAGCACCGGGAAGATTAGCACAAGGATGCCCAGCACCAGGAGCACCAGCCCGAGTAGCATTGACATGTTCACAGTAGAGTTCCTCCTTGACCGACACGCGGCCGAAAATTGGGTATGGTGCGCGGTATCCCGCGCCGTTACTTGGTATCAGCAATATCGTCTGCGGACGAAGTGCCTGGCGTGCGCGACACTTCAGGAAGCTCGAGAGTCTCGCTTGCGGGCGTGGTAGACTGCGAACTTCTGCTAGATGTCGCAGCGCGGCGTGCGGTTGCCCGCGTGCTGTCTTTCTCGACCTCGGTCGTGGTTCGCGACGTGCGAGTCGAGACGCGGGCCGCGGGTTTGCCTGCCTGCGCTTCGAGGCTGGCGTATCCACCGCCTCCGTTGCCGGTCAGCCGCAAGTCGCCAAAGTCGAGCCGCGGTCGCTCGACGTACACCGACGCAAGCAGGACGTCAAGCACCCCGGCCTCCCGCGCAGCCTCCACGGCAGAGTAGGTGATGATCTCTCCCGTGTCCAGGATCACGTTGTCGTCCGGGTCGAGAATCACCCGGTTGACCGGGCGGCCGACAGCCTGGCGGATGCGCCGTTCGATGGCCCGGTTGTCGGCGTGGTCCACTCGCTCCCCATAGGTACCTGTGAGGCGCTCCCACAGCTCGCGGGCCTCTCGTTTGATGTCGTCCCAGCTCTCCGCCATCTGGTCGCCGGCGCTGCCAAGCTGTTCGCGTGCCGGTCCGCGGCCCGCAGCAACAAGCAGTTGCGGGAGCCTGCCGGCATCGCGAGCAGCGTCAATATGGTCTTGCGTGATTGTTGCTCCTTGGGACACAATCACCGTCCCGTCGGTAGCCGTCACCGTTTGGTGGGCCTCCTTGCCGAGGGCAAATTCGCCGGCGCGTTCGCCCACCTTGAGCTCAGAGGTCGCCTGGATGGCCTTTCCTCCAAGCTCTTCGAGGCCTGCATTGGCTTTGGCGCCGGCCGTCTTTATGCGGTCGCCCGCC
>DASTEB010000533.1:0-6931 GCA_035710025.1 Chloroflexia bacterium | reverse complement strand
CGCACGTGCGGCGCCCTCCTTTGTCATTTATAATGGGCCAATTCCGCAGATACGAGGAGGTATGTGCTTTGACAACCCTTGGCCGCGATACGAAGATTACCTGGTTCGGTCATGCCACCTTCCTTTACGAGACGCCCGGTGGCAAGCGCATCATGATCGACCCCTGGGTGTACGAGAACCCATCGTGCCCCGACAACCTGAAGGACTTCGGAAGCCTCGACGCCATGCTCATCACGCACGGCCACTTCGACCACATTGTGGACGCCGTAGGCGTTGCGCAGGCGACGCGCCCCAGACAGATCGTCAGCATATTCGAGATCGAGAACTGGCTCGGCCGCAAGGGCGTGGAGAACACGGTCGGTATGAACAAGGGAGGCACGGTCGACGTCCAGGGCGTGAGGGTGACGATGCTGCACGCCGACCATTCGTGCGGAATCACCGACGACGACGGCTCGATCATCTACGGAGGTGAGGCGGTAGGCTATCTGCTCGAGCTGGAGAACGGGCTGCGCATCTACCAATCAGGCGATACGGCCATCTTTGGGGACATGAGACTGTACGGCGAGCTATTCCGCCCCGAGGTCGCCGTGCTGCCCATCGGGGACTACTTCACCATGGACCCGCGCCAGGCCGCCTACGCCGCCGAGATGCTGGGCGTCAAATACGTCATCCCCAGCCACTACGGCACCTTCCCCATCCTGACGGGCACGCCCCAGATGCTGCGCGATGAGCTTGTGAAGCGCGGCTACGAGTGCCACGTCTTCGAGCCGAAGCCCGGAGAGACTGTCAGCTAGGCCGCACGCGAGCCATCGGCCGGTCCCTCGGTCGCGCTCACCTCGGCGCGAGGCCGCAGGCGCGCCACCAGCCACGAGCCGCGCCCTGACGTAATCGCGATACCCAGCAGCACCAGCGCCAACCCGGCCACCGCCGTCAGCGTTATCGCCTCGTTCAGGAACAGCGCGCCCCACATCAGGGCGAACCCGGGCAGCAGGTACGTCACCAGCATCGTCCGGGTCGCCCCCACGCGCCCCAGCAGCCAGTACAGCATCATCGTGGCGATAGACGTCCCGAGCACCGCCAGCACCGTGACCGCGCCCAGCGCAAGGGCCGAGGGCACCCGCGGCGGTATTTGCGTCGCGGCGAACGGCAAGAGCATCAGCGCCCCCGCGAGCAGCTGCCCCGTGGCCGCCACCCTCAGCGGCACGCCGCTCAGAGTGTGCTTCGCGAATATGCCAGACACCGCATACGACAGCGCGGCTACCAGCACCGCGCCCTGCCCGGCGAGGCTCATCGGCCCGCCAAGCCCCTGCGAGATATTGCCGCTCACCACGAGCACCACGCCCGCAAGGCCAACCAGCAGGCCCGCCAGGCGCCCCAGCGACAGCCGTTCGGCCCAGGCCCATACGAGGCCCAATCCCGCTGCCCACAGCGGCGTAACCGCGTTGTAAATTGCCGCAAGCCCGCTGCTTATGTGCTCCTCGCCCCAGGTGATCAGCGTGTAGGGTATCGCGCAGTTGATCAGCCCCATGACCGTCAGCGGCCGCCAGTGCTCGCGCAGCCCGCGCCAGATAGTGCGGTCGGTCAGGCTTATGAGCACCATCGTCAGGGCCGCGAGGCCGAGTCGCATCTCGACCAGGAAGAAGGGCTGCATCTCGGCGCCGCCCACCTTGATGAACATGAACGATGCGCCCCAGATCGCCCCGAGAGCGAACAAAACCGCGAATTCTCTACCGGACATCTCCTCAGGCCCCCTCTTCGGCTAACACATTCCACAAGTATATAGCACCACGGCTCAACGCACATCGGACCTCAGGCCCAGCGCATCTCCGACTGCCGTCGGGTACTCATCGACACCCTCGCTCTGCGCCCCGCGAGCGGTACTGCCCTGCCGCTTAGGACTTACGGCGTGAGGCGCATAGGACTACTTAGCGGTTATGGATGGGGCCGGCGCGCGGATATAATCGGAATCGAGAGCCGTGCGCGTACTCGGGCTTGTGCCTTACGTCGCGCCGGGCGCGGCTCTGCATTACCCGGACGCCAAGCAGGTATTCGCCGTGTGCGCCAGGTCTTCCAAGATGAACCAGCCTCAGCCCGACCCGGAACCCCGCGCCAAATCTGAGACTGGGAGCACACCACTACCGCCGTGGGCGGCAGGCAGCGCGCGCGATGCTGCCGTGCCGGCCCCGGCCAAATCACCCACAGGCGAGGGCGCCGCGCAGCGGCCCGCCGGAGCCGACGCACAGGCAGGTATGAAGACCATGCCAAGACTGGATAGCGGTTCTATATTTACCGTGCCCCCCGGGCAAGACGGCGCCCCGGCCGCGCCCCGTCCCAACGGCGACGCCACCAGGAAGCCCCCCTACGCCGCGGCTACCGTCAGCGCGGTGCCCGACATCAGGCCGCTGCCCAGCATGGCCAAGGGCGCGAGCAACCCCGCGGCCGCGGCCGCCGCGGCCATGGCCCCGCCCCCCAACCGCGCCAATACGGGCAGACTGAGCTTCAGCATGCTCACCGGCGTGCAGCCCGAGCACCTGCAGACCGGCTACCTCGACCCCTTCGACGTGTGGTTCCCCGAACCGCGCAACATCGCCGAGACGGGCATCAACCAGGGCCTCATCACCGACCTCGTTATCAAGGCGATGTATTTCCGCTCGTACATGAGCGGCAACGACATCGGCACCGAATTGCGCCTGCCCTTCTACGGCGTGCTCGACCACATCCTGTCGCTGATGAAGCGCGAGCAGCTTTGTGAGGTCAGCGGCACCTCGGGCCTGGGCGAGGCGTCCTACCAGTACATCCTGACCATCAAGGGCATGGAGCGCGCCCACCAGGTGCTCGCCCGCTCCAGCTACGTCGGCTCGTGCCCCGTCCCCCTCGCCAAGTACGTCGAGATGGTCAAGATGCAGGGCGCGCACAAGGCCACCGTATTCCGCGACACCGTCGAGGCGGCCCTGCGCGGCATGGTGGTGAGCGAGGACCTGCGCGACGCGGTCGGCGCCGCGGTGAACGCGGGCAAGTCGCTCTTCCTGTTCGGCGCGCCGGGCAACGGCAAGACCATGCTCGCCGAGCGTATCGCCGCCATGCTCGGCGGCCACATCGCCGTGCCCTACGCCCTCGAGGCCGACGGCCAGATCATCCAGCTGCTCGACCTCAGTTCGCACCGCCCCGTCGTGCCCCACGGCGCCTCCGAGACCGACACCGTCAAGGCCGAGCTTGCCGACCACAGGTGGGTGCGCGTTCACCGCCCCGTCGTCATGGTGGGCGGCGAGCTGAGCATGTCGTCTCTCGACCTCATCTACAACGAGATCTCCGGCTTCTACGAGGCCCCCTTCCAGCTTAAGGCCAACGGCGGCCTCTTCCTCATCGACGACTTCGGCCGCCAGCAGGTCAGCCCCCAGCAACTGCTCAACCGCTGGATCGTGCCCCTGGAGAAGGCGATCGACTTCCTCACCCTCAAGACCGGCAAGAAGCTGCAGATCCCGTTCGACCTGTTCCTGGTCTTCTCCACCAACCTCAACCCCGAAGACCTGGTGGACGACGCCTTCCTGCGCCGCATCCAGAACAAGCTCAGCGTGCCCGACCCCACCGCCCAGCAGTTCCTCGACATCTTCGTCAGCCAGTGCATGAACATGGGCGTGCCCTTCGACCAGAACGGCTTCAACTACCTCGTGAAGAAGCACTACATCGAGACCGGGCGGCCCTTCCGCGCATCCCACCCCCGCGACCTGCTGCGCCAGATGATCGGCATCGCCCGCTACAAGAACGTGGCCCCCGAGATGTCCCCGGCGCTGCTGGACGCGGCGTGCCGCACCTTCTTCGTCAACACGCGCATCGTGCGCTAGCAGTCCGGCGCCTACCTGGATGCACAACGGAGAGAGTCAACGATGAACAGAGTGGACCAGAAGGGCAAGCTGTACACCGAGCGGGTGCGCAAGGCCGGGGTGCGCGTGCTCATCTCCACCGTGCAGGGTGTGGTGGAGGGCAACGTGTACCTCGCGCCGGGCGAGCGGGTCAAGGACCTGCTCAACAGCGACGCCGAGCACTTCCTGGCCGTGACCGAGGCCACCGTCGAGTGGCACGCCCGCGCCGAAGCTGCACAGGCCGGGTTCATCGCCCTGAACAAGCGGCACATCGTGTGGGTGGTGCCGCTGGAGGAGTCGGCCTACGAGTCTGACGGCCCGTATCAGGTGGGTCTGTAGAGACGTACAAGCGCCCCGTCCGGCCGCCGCGCCGCCGGGGGCACCCGGACCGGGGACATTACGCCGTACTTCACGCCACGACATCGAGCCAGGCGACGTAATCGAGCAAACAGAGGTGACAATGGGGATGTTTTCCAAGCGCGAAGGCGCCCGCCCACCGGGCGAGCAGACCGAGACCGCGACCGGGGCCGCAGACCAGGCCGCACTGAACGACGGGATGCTCGGCATCCCCGCCGACCTGCAGGGCATCACGCCGCTACTCCCGGCCGAGCACATCGACACGCCGCTCGGCCCGCCGCTCAGCCCGTTCATGCCCGTTGGCCCTGAGGTGGATGTCGCGGACGTGCTCAAGCCCCTGATCGAGGGCAATTACATCCCCACCGGCGAGCGCCCCGGCCTCAAGCGCGCCATGCTGGGCGACGACACCCTCGACCCCGAGCCTTACATCCAGGCCCAGGGCCGCTCAAATGCCCCCCAGCGCCAGTCCAACGGCACCACCTCGCACAAGCCCGCCCCGGCACGCGAGGTGCTCCCCGGCACAGGTCCCCTGCCCGAGCTGGTCCTGCCGCCCCTGCCCGACCCGGCACCTGCTCCCGCTCCCACTCCCGCACCCGCCCCCGCGCAGCAGGCCAGGCAGCCTCAGCCCGCTCCCGCCGACCCCGCGCCCTCGGCCGAGCCGTCTCCCGCCGACCTCGCACGCCTGCAGGTATCGCCCCTTCTCGTCTACGCGCTCGTGCAGCGCATGATGTCGGGCTTCCCGCAGGGCGTGCTGCTCGACAAGACTCCCGAGATCGAGCAGATGCTGGCGGGCCGCTTCATCGCCGCCCTCTCCCAGGTGCCCGGCCCCATACCCCCCGGCGGGCAGGAAGCCCTCTTCGCCGCGGTCATGGACGAGATCCTGGGCCTCGGCCCCCTCCAGTCGCTGGTGAACGACGACTCGGTCACGGAGATCATGGTGAACGACCCCGCGCACGTGTGGGTCGAGCGCCACGGCCAGACGATGGAGAGCGGGGTCACCTTCCAGAACGAGGAGCACGTGGCCCGCATCGCCCAGCGAATCCTCAAGCCCTTCGGCCGCCCGCTCGACCGCCGCCACCCCATCGCCGAGGCCCGCCTGCCCGACGGCTCTCGCGTCAACATCATCGCCCCACCCTGCGCCGTGCACGGCACCACCATCACCATCCGCAAGTTCTCGCGCCGCCTGCTCACCCTCGAAGAGATGGTCGCCGCCGACAGCCTCACCCCCACCGTGGCCGCCTTCCTGCAAGCGTGCGTGGCCGGCCGCATCAACCTCTTCGTCACCGGCGGCGCCTCCTCCGGCAAGACCACCCTGCTCAACGCCCTCGCCTCCTTCATCCCCGCCGCCGAGCGCATCGTCACCGTTGAAGAATCGGCCCAGCTTCGCCTCGACCGCCCCAACGTCGTGTCGCTTGAGGCCCTGCCCGCCGAGGGGGACGACGGCGCAGGCGTCGGCCTGGACCGCCTGGTGTCCAGCGCGCTCAAGATGCGCCCCGATCGCATCGTGGTGGGCGAGCTGCGCGGCCCCGAGGCGGCCGACCTGCTCCACGCCATGAACACCGGCTTCGACGGCTCCCTCGCCACCCTCTACGCCACCTCGCCCGCCGACGCCCTGGCTCGCCTCGAAGCGATGGCAGCCACCGGCAGGCGGGGCTACCCCACCGGCTGGGTCATGCCCGAGCGCCTCCTGCGCGAGCAGATCGCCGCCGCCGTCGACCTCGTGCTCCACCTCGCACGCCTGCGCGACGGCTCGCGCCACCTCGCCTCCATCAGCGAGGTCCAGGGCATGGAGGGCGACGCCATCGTGCTCACCCCCATCTTCCGCCGCGACGATGCGGGCGACCTTGTGCCCACCGGCCACATCCCCCGCCTCCTCCAGCGCCTCGCCGACAACGGCCAGCACTTCGAGCCCGCGGTGTTCGAGGGGTAGACACTTCCGCCCGCACCGCCCCCGCTCTGCACCGGACGCGCCGGGTTGACACGCCGCGCCGCCGGGTGATACCATGCGGGACGATCCGGCACCCAGGGAGCAACGACCATGACCCCTTCCCTCACTCGTGAGCAAGCGCTGGCCGCCTTTGACGCGGCGCGGCGCGAGCACCAGGCATTCTTAGCCTCGATCCCGCGCGAGCGCATGACCGAGCCGGGCGCGACCGGCCCCTGGAGCGTGAAAGACGTGATCGCCCACGTGGCGGCCTGGCGCAGCCGTACCCTTGCCCGCCTGGAGGCCGCCGCCGCGGGCCGGCCCGAGCCGCCCCCTCCCTGGCCCCCCGAGCTGGAGGAGGACGACCCCATCAACGCCTGGTTCCATGAGCAGCACCGCGACGACCCGCTGGACGACGTGCTCGCCCGCTGGGACGCCTCGTTCGACCGGCTGCGCGCCCTGCTCGCCGCCCTGCCCGACGAGGCGTTGTTCGACCCGGCCTACTTCCCCTGGCTGGAAGGCACCGCGCTGATCGAGGCGGTGCCGGGCGGCCTCCTGGGCCACTTCCGCGAGGAGCACGAGCCGGTCCTGCGCGCCTGGCTCGCGGGCGAGAGCGGCGCGTAGGTCCCACCGTCGCCCGTGCGCAGGCGCCGAGCGAGCACAAGTCGAGAGAGGCCGGCCGCCGCACAGGTGGTATAATGCCCGCGACATCCCATCGGAGGGGCGTCATGGCCCGGCGGGACATTCCCGCGAAACGCGGCCCGGGCAGCCAGGTTGTCACAAACCCCCA
>DASTEB010000532.1:0-2274 GCA_035710025.1 Chloroflexia bacterium | reverse complement strand
TCGCGTGAGCCTTCTCACCTTCCAGCCGCTCGTGTATCTCCAGCGTGGCCTTGGCCAGCAGGAACAGACCGCCGCCCATCAGGATCAGGTCGCGCACGGAGATATCCAACCCGAACACGTTGAACAGCGGGTTGGTAAGGCTTATGATGATCGAAATGGTGAGCAGCAGCAGAATGCGCGTGATCATCGCCAGGCCGAGGCCGATAGTGCGGCCGCGAGCCTGCAATTCCTGGGGCAGTTTGCCCACCAAGATCGAGATGAACACGATATTGTCGATGCCGAGCACGATCTCGAGCACAGTAAGGGTGAGCAGGGCTACCCATGCGTTTGGATCGGAGATCCATTCCATATGCGGTCAATACCTCAGTGAGATTTTGTCGTCGTGTCGCCCAGAAAGCAAGATAAATACCACCGGCGGTCGGGCTTCCCGCCCCGCTCGAAACGAGTGCGCGCGAGGCGCGGGCATCATCACATAATCGGGCGGGAGGGCAGGGTGAAGTAGAACGTGGCCCCATCGCCCGGGCGTCCCTCGGCCCACACCCGCCCGCCGTGGCGAAACACGATGCGCTGCACGATAGCCAGGCCGAGGCCCGTGCCCTCGAACTCCTCCGAAGGGTGCAGGCGCTGGAACACCGAGAAGAGCTTGTGGGCGTACTGCTTGTCGAAGCCCGCGCCGTTGTCGCGCACGTAGTACACGTTCTCGTCGCCCTTGACCTCGCAGCCCACCTCGATCTCCGGGCTGGGCTTCTTCCGGCTGAACTTGAGCGCGTTGGACAGCAAGTTAGCGAACACCTGGCGGAGCATCGCGGGGTCGCCCCGGGTGTTGCCGAGCGGGTACAGTGTGAACTCCACCTGCGGGTTTCCCGCGGCCGCCAGCATCTCCTCGAAGGTGCTGCGCGCAAGCGCCGTCATATCCACGTGGGATACGTCGGGCGCGCGGCGGGCCAGCCGGGCGAAGGCGAGCAAGTCGTTTATCAGGTCGCGCATCTGCCCCGCGTTGACCGAGATGCGCTCCAGGTAGTGCTGCGCTTCCGGCTCAAGGGTGTGGCCGTAGTCCTCCTGCATAGCGCCCGCGTACCCGCTGATGGCGCGCAGGGGCGCCTGCAGGTCGTGCGACACGGAATAGGAGAACGCCTCAAGCTCCTGCACCACCACCTGCAGGCTGGTGTTTAACTGGCGGATCTCCTGCTCGGCGCGGTTGCGCTCGACTGCCATGGAGATGATATTGGCTACCGAGCTCAGGAAGTGGATATCGTCGGGCGAGAAGCGGCGGGGCTGGCGCGAGTGGGCCCCCAGCACACCGAACGGCCCGTCGCGCCCCATGATCACCACGGTCATGCCGCTCGCAACTCCGTGCTCGTGCAAGATGGGCATGCCGGGGAAGCGCTTCTCGGTCCTGAGATCATCCACCACCACGGGCTCGCGGCGGGCGAGAGTGTAGCCCGCGTGGGCCTCGGGCCCGGCGCTGACCAGCGCGTGCCCCACCACCCCCTCGTGAAAGCCCACTCCCGCCCGCACCAACAGGTTGGCCCCGTCGGGCTGAAGCTCGAGCACCTTGGCCATCTCGATACCGAGCGTGGAAGTCACGACTTCGGTGGCGTACTGCATTACGCCCTGCGTGTCCATGCCCGCCAGGGCGCGCTGCCCCAGGTCAGCCAGTCCCGCCTGCTGAATTGCCCGCGCGTGCAGGCGCTCCTGTATGCGGCGCGTCTCGGTGATGTCGCGGAAAAAGTTGACCACGAACCGGACGCTCCCGGCCTCGTCGTACACGGGCCGGGCCGACACTACCGACCAGCGCAGGTCGGTCTCGCCCTTTCGCCGCCAGCCTACGATCAGCTCGCCTGCGGGTTGCCCGGCAAGGGCGCGCCGCCCGGGAAGATCCCGCACCTCGATCGGGCTGCCTTCCTCGCCCACGATCTCGAATGCCGCGGCGGTGCGCTCGGCCGGCGTGGCGAGCATCTGCTCGGCGTTCTCATAGCCGGTGAAGTGCGCGGCGGCATCATTGGCGTAGACGATTCTTCCGTCGGGGGCCTGCACGGTGATACCGTCCTGCACGCCTCGCAGGATGGTGGTTAGCTGGGCTTCGGCGGCGCGCAGCCGCGCCACCTCGGCCTCCAGTTGGGCGATGCGTTCGTGGGCGGTGGTGTCGTCTGTCCCGCTCGCGGCGGGGATGTCTTCCGCGGGTGGTTGGGCCATATCGCATGAACCTCCGGTCCGAGGATCGGTCCGATCACAACGCGCTCGGGGACGCGCTCAGGGCGAGCGTGCGCGAAC
>DASTEB010000531.1:0-2237 GCA_035710025.1 Chloroflexia bacterium | reverse complement strand
GCCGTCTGAGTGGCGACCTCGTGCGGGCGGCCCATGTGGCTGCGGCCCCCGTGCCCGCTGTACTCGCCCTCGGTGTTCTCGCGCACCACCACGAAGTCTATCTCGGCCGGGCCTTTGTCGCGCAGAGGGCCTTGTATGCCTTCGAGCAAGCGTATGGGCCGCAGGTTCACGTACTGGTCGAAGCCCTGCCGGATGGGCAGGAGCAGGCCCCACAGCGATACGTGGTCGGGCACGGTGGGGTAGCCCACGGCGCCCAGGTAGATCGCGTCGAACGACGCAAGCTGCTTCAGCCCGTCCTCGTCCATCATGCGCCCGTGCCGCAGGTAGAACTCGCAGCCCCACGGGAAGTCCTGCGTCTCCAGCGTGAAGCTGCCGGTTATCTCCCCGGCGGCACGCAGCACCCGCAGCCCCGCGGGCACCACTTCGTTGCCGATCCCGTCGCCCGGGATCAGCGCGATATCGTAGCGATTCGCCATCTGGCCTCCTCCTTCTCGACTAATGTCCCGATGTCCGGTCGCTGCTACTCGGATCTTAGTCCGAACGCCATGCCCCAATGGAGACTCTGCGTCGTCTGCGCCAGCGATGCCCCGCGGGCGGCCTAGGTCTCGAAGAGGGTTGCGTCGGGCAGGGTGGCGGTGACGCGGGCCAGCACTTGCTCGTCTACCTCGACGCCTGCCGCCTCCAGGGCGAGGAAGAGCGCGCCGACCGCCGGCTCGAAGGGGCTGACGACCGGCTTCGCCTGCGGGCACACCGCCTCCACGCGGGCCACCAGCGACTCGGGCAGCAGCGTGTTCGGGTGGCGCAGCACGCCGCCCGCGAGGGCCAGGGTGAAGGGAAGGTCGAGTATGCCCACGCGGCGGGCGGCGGCAAGCGCGTAGTCGCCCAGCGCCTCGCCGTGCTCCCGCACGATGCGGCAGGCCGTTTCGTCGCCCCTCGCGGCCGCATCGAGCAGCACCCGGGTAAGCCCGCTCACCTGCCCGCTGGACGGCCCGCCCCCGTGGAAAGCGGCGCGGGTCGTGAACAGGTGCAGCACATCCTCCACGCTCTCCTGTCCGAAGTGTTTGAGCACCGCCCCCGTTAGCGCGGTGGGCGGGTCGACGCCAAGTTCGGCGTTGTACACGGCGCGCAGTGTCTTGGTGCCCAGCTGGTGCCCGCCCTGCGGATCCTGCCACCAGCTGGTGTGCCACACCGTGCCGTCGGCGGCGCGGGCGGCTGTGTTGGCGCCCGTGCCGCACACCACCACGACAGCCGGGCCGCCCGGGCTTGCTGCGCGCAGCGCGCCAACCGAATCGTTCACCACGACTATCTCTTTGCCCAGCCCGCGCTTGCCCATGGCCTCGCGCAGGAAGGCGAAGTCCTCGGGCCAGTCGGCCCCCGCCAGGCTGAACGCGCCCGCACGCAGGTCGGGGGCCTCGGCGCCCGCCATGCCGAGCGCGCGCCACACCGCCGCGTCAATCTCGCGCAGCGGCACCTCGGGGTCGGGGTTGGTGTAGATGTCGGAGCAGCCGCCCCGGCCCACGCCCACCACCGAGCCGTCGAGCCTGCTCACCAGCGCGATCGACTTGGTGTTGCCCCCGTCCACGCTCAAAACGTACTCAGCCGATCCCAACGCAAACACCTTCCAATGAGAAGTAAGCGCTCATCGCTCGAAAGGCCAGGCCGCGCGGTCGGCCAGCACGGTAACGCCCTCGGCCTGCTGCAGGTACGAGGAGGGCACGTCGGGCGTCATAGGGCCGTCGAGAGTGCGGCGCAGGATGTCCTGCTTATGCTCGCCCGACACCACCAGCAATATCCGCCGGGCCGCAAGGATCAGGTCCATCCCGGCGGTGATAGCCCTGCGCGGCACCACGTCGGGACCTCCCCAGTACTCGGCGTTGCTCTCGATGCTCTCCTGGGTCAAGTCGACCAGGCGGGTGGGCGAGTCGGGGCCGCTGGGCGGCTCATTGAAGCCGATGTGCCCGTTCGGCCCAAGCCCCAGTATCGCCAGGTCGAACCCGCCCGCCTCCTCTACCGCCCGCACATAGTCGGCTATGCCCTCGGCGGCGCGCTCTTCCTGCCAGGGGAAGCGCACCACGTTGGCCTCGGGGATGCCGAGCGGGCGGATGAACGACCGCTCCATCCAGCCGAACAGCGAGCGGCGGTCGTCGGGCGGCACGCCCAGGTACTCGTCAAGCTGAAACGCCCGAACGCGCGACGCGTCCACCTGCCCCCTTGCCTGCCGGGCAGCCAGCTCCTCG
>DASTEB010000530.1:0-2272 GCA_035710025.1 Chloroflexia bacterium | reverse complement strand
ATGTCCGAGCTGAACTACGACTCGACGCGCTACGCCACCTTCCTCGGCGCAGGCTCGTACAACCACTACTCCCCGAGCGCGGTGTACCGCATCATGTCGCGTTCCGAGTTCTACACGGCCTACACGCCCTACCAGCCCGAGTTGAGCCAGGGCACGCTGCAGCAGATCTACGAGTTCCAGACGCTCATCTGCCAGCTTACGGGCATGGACGTGGCGAACGCCTCGATGTACGACGCGGCCTCGGCCACGGCCGAAGCTGCGGTCATGGCCTCAAACATCACCAAGCGAAAGAAGGTGGTGATCTCGCCGCGAATGCACCCCGAGCACAAGGCCGTGCTGCGCACCTACGGCGACAGCCACAGTATCGAAGTTGTAGAGCGCAACGCCAATATTCGTGAGGCGTCTGAGCTTGGCGACGACGTGGCCTGCGTCATCATCCAGCAGCCCAACTTCATCGGCGAGATACGCGACTTCAGCAACCTGGCCGACGTCATCCACGAGGCGGGCGCGATCCTCATCGAGGTTTACGACCCTATCTCGCTGGGCATGCTGAAGAGCCCTGGCGAGCTTGACGTAGATATCGCTATCGGCGAGGGCCAGAGCCTCGGCATCCCGATGTCGTTCGGCGGGCCGTACCTGGGACTGCTGGCGACCAAGGAAAAGTACGTCCGCATCATGCCGGGCCGCCTGTCGGGCATGACAAAGGACACCGAGGGCCGCCGGGGCTTTGTGCTCACGCTGCAGACCCGCGAGCAGCACATCCGCCGTGAGAAGGCCACGTCCAACATCTGCACCAACCAGGGACTTATGGCGGTGGTGGCGACGGCGTACCTGTCGCTCATGGGGCCGCAGGGCCTCAAGCGCGTGGCCGAGCTTAGCTACCAGAACACTCACTATCTCGCCAACCGCATCAAGCAGCTTCCCGGCTACAAGATCCTGAGCCGCGAGCCTTTCTTCAAGGAGTTCGCGGTACAAACCCCCGTTCCGCCCGCCGAGATCAACAAGAAGCTGCTTGAGCACAAGATCGTCGGGGGCCTCGACATCAGCAAGTATCCCGAGGTGGACGGCGCCGAGAACGCATGGCTGCTGGCCTGCACAGAGCTGACCACCCGGGAGCAAATGGACAAGCTGGTCTCCGTACTGGCTGACATGCAGAAGTAGGAGAGGTGACACAATGAGCACAGAACCCCTTATCTTCGAGCTGAGCAGCCCCGGCCGCACCGGCTTCTCCCTTCCGCAGGTGGATATGGACGAGGCGCCCGCGCTCGACCCGAGCCTGCTGCGCGAAGAGCTTGACCTGCCCGAGGTGTCCGAGGTGGACGTGACTCGTCACTTCGTGCGCCTGAGCCAGAAGAACTACTCCATCGACACAGGCTTCTACCCGCTCGGCTCTTGCACCATGAAATACAACCCGAAGGTGCACGAGGACGTGGCAATCATGCCCGGTTGGGCGCACCTGCACCCTTACACGCCCGCTGAGGGCGCACAGGGAGCGCTCCAGCTTCAGTACGAGCTGCAGGAGATGCTGGCCGAGTTGACAGGCATGGACGCCTGCACGCTGCAGCCCGCGGCGGGCGCGCACGGCGAGTTCACCGGCATCCTGATGATCCGCGCATACCACCGCTCTCGCGGGGACTACGAACGCGACATCATCCTGGTGCCCGACTCGGCCCACGGAACCAACCCGGCCACCGCCGCGGCGGTCGGCATGAAGATGGTCAGCCTCAAGTCGGGCCCCGACGGCTCGGTCGACCTCGGCACTCTGGAGGCCAACCTGTCGGACAGGGTCGCGGGCATGATGCTGACGGTGCCAAACACGCTCGGCCTTTTCGAGCCGCAGATCCTCAAGATCTGCGACATGGTACACCGCGCGGGCGGCCTGATGTACGGCGACGGCGCTAACCTGAACGCGCTGGTCGGCCACATCCGCCCCGGCGACCTCGGCTTCGACGTCATGCACCTGAACCTGCACAAGACGTTTACCACGCCCCACGGCGGCGGCGGTCCCGGTTCGGGGCCCGTGGCCTGCAAGGAGTTCCTCGCCCCGTTCCTGCCGAAGCCTGTGGTCGGCGAGCAGGACGGTAACTACAGCTTCGTGGAACCGGAGCAGTCCATCGGGCGGGTGAAGAACTTCTGGGGCAACTTCGGGATGCACGTGCGCGCTTACACCTATATCCGCCACCTGGGCCTGCCGGGCCTGAAGCGGGTGAGCGAGGACGCCATCCTGAACGCCAACTACGTGCGCGTCAACCTGATGGACACCTACCACCTG
>DASTEB010000529.1:0-3824 GCA_035710025.1 Chloroflexia bacterium | reverse complement strand
GCGAGCAGGGCGAACCCGAGGGCGAGCCATAGCTGCAGGCGCCGCAAGTCGCCCCACTCGGCGCCCGGCAAGGGCAGGGCCGGACGCGGCCTGTGGTGGTTCATGCGGACATTATAGCGTGGTCAGTGGTCAGTGGTCAGTGGTCAAAAGGCGTGATGCGTGATGCGTGATGCGTAATGCGGGGTCGTACCCTTACCGGGGAGTGCGGAGTAAGCCGGGGTGTTGGGGAGAGGTCACGTATCACGCATTACGTATCACGCATTGGGGCCATCAGGCGCGCTTGCCCCGGGGGCGCTGTTCGGTTGTGCCCGGGGGAATGGGGCCGGGCGTCAGATTGGCAATCAGGGTCTCCAGGGCCTGGAGAACCTGCGGGTTGTCGATTCCGTATTTCTGGCGGAGGAAGGTCTTTATCTCGGGCAGCTGGGAGGTGTCGCCGGGCACGTCGATAAAACCGGCGGCCTGCAGCAGGTCGTCGGTCGTGGTGCCCAGGGCTGCGGCCAGCGCGCGGAGGCGCTCGCTTGAGGGCAGGGCGATGTCGCCCATCTCGAGTCGCGAGATGTAGGACCTGCTCAGCCCGCTTTCATCGCTGAGGTCTTGCTGCGTCCAGCCCAGCACCTGTCTCAGCTCACGTATACGCCTTGCAAGGGCCTCATGTTTTCCCATAGCCTGACTATAATGCATCGCGAGGATTGTTAGCAACCAAAATTGGCCGTTAAGGTCCTAATACGTTGGAGAGTGAGCGAATCGGTGTGCGCGGTAGTGGCGGGGGCCGGTACTACTCTCACCGTAGGGCGGCCTGGAGGCATAGGCGTGGACTCGGCGGGGATTCAGGGAGTGCGCGCGTCGGGTGTTGGTCCGTATGGCTACCCGGCATTAGTACCAATTTCCCGTTCCGCGCGGCATGAGCGGCATGATAAGATGTAGACAGGGAGCACATGACCTATCGCTGTGCCTATCTACCCTGACTTCGTGCGTGTTTTCCCGCCTGCATGAGGAGCTGCCCTGTCGCAGGGCTCACCCCCGTTGTGACGCCATATGGATACTAGCGAAAAGGACGATTTCGATTTACAGGGGCGGATCGGGTGCTTTACCCTGTCCGACCTGCTGCAAACCCTGTCGTTCACGCAGAAAACCGGGACGCTGACCCTCATCCAGGGCTGGAACACCCGCACCATCTGCTACGAACAGGGTCGAATCACGTACATCGCTGCGGCAACGAGGCTGCCCACGCCGGTGGAATTGCTCGTGCAGTCGGGGCGGCTCAGCCCGCAGCGGCTGGTGAAGGCGCTGGGGGCTAACTGGAAGCAGCTTCTCGGGGTGGTCGATCCGGAGCACGTCGCGCCCGATTCGGAGCCGGTGGCATCGCTCGCCAGCCTGAACGGGGCGGTCAACAGCACGGCGAACGGGCACAACGGGCGCGGGCACGCGATGGGCGCGTCGCACACGACCGACCCGTACATGGGCGACGTAGAGGATATGGACGCGTTCGTGCCGCCCACGTACGCCGCGCCGCCCGCCGCTCGCAATACCACCGACCCCAGCCAGCTGCTGCTCAAGCACAAGCTCGCCACGCAAGAGGAACTGCAGTGGTGCGAGGAGCAGATGCTTGAGACCACCATCTACACGCTATTCCTGTGGCGAAACTGCCGTTTTACGTTCCAGGGCGACCTGCTGGTAAAGACCGACGGCATCCCCGTGTCGGTCAGCGCGGAGAAGCTGATCATCGAGGGCACCCGGCGCGTGGACGAGTGGATACGCATCTCGCCCGTGATCCCCTCGGTGCTCATGGCGTTCCGCCGCTTGCCCAGGCCGGTGACGGGGCCGCTTTCCGACGAGGCGCGCGAGGTGCTCAACCTGGTGGACGGGGTGAGCGACGTGTCCACGATAGCGCGTAAGAGGCAGCGCACCCAGTTCGACACGGCCAAGCTGCTGCACGGCCTGACCAAGCTGGGGCTGGTGCAGCCGGTGCCACCCGACAAGCAGACCGTGATGGAGCTGTTCAGGTACACGGTCGAGGCGATCTATATCAAGCTGGTGATGTACGGGTACTCGCGCAAGGCGATGGAGTTCGAGTACGAGCTTAACAGGTTCGCCCGCGAGAACAAGCTTAAGGTGCGCATGCACATCGGCAAGATCCGCCTGACCGACCAGGACCTGCCGGTTGACGCGACGGCGTTGCTCGACCTGTACAAGCTGTTCATTGCAATCGAGAACAACAAGTTCACCAAACTGTTCCCGCCGGAGATCCGCAAGGGCCTGACCGAGGCGCTGTACCAGCACATGGACGAAAATATGCGGGCGCTCATGAGGATGTACGAGTTCCACGCAATGGAGGGCTTGCTCAACATGCCGCCGCCCACGGAGGTGGAGGTGGCGTAGGCCGGGCGACAATCGGGAGAGTATCGAGAGCGGGTTGCGAGATGCGGCCCGCTCTCGCTTTGGTGCGCGGGGCGGGGGAGTGGTGTAAAATGGGCTGAACGACCGCAGGAAAAGCAGCGTCCCGCCCAACGTCCTCCAGAGGAGCAGCAAATGGCCTCGCAGCCGCCGCTCGCAGGCCGCCGACCACGCCACGCCCTGGTCGCCGCTTTGCTGGCGGTCATGACGGCGCTCGCGGCGGGGTGTGACGAGGGTGTGCCGCCTTCGCCGCCGCCCGCGGCCACCGCGACCTTCGCCGAGCCGACGCCGGCCCCCACGGCTGCGGGCACGCCTGTGGGTGAGGGACTGCTGGAAGAGATTCCCAACCTGACGCCGCTGCCGCCGTTGACGGCCGTGCCCATGGCGGCGATTGGAGCCGAAGAACGGCTGGCGGTGTACCGGACGGTGGTACTGCTGCTCGCGTCGGCCGAGCGAGTGCCGGTGGTGTACCTGAACCCGTACCTGGGCGAGGGCGAGCGGCTGGACATGCCCCTTGTGGATAGCCCGCTGCCGGACGCGCTGATCCCGGCGCTAAGGGAGGCCGCCCCCGGCCGCACGTTCGAGACCGCCGAGTTCATCGATGTTGTGGGGCCGCTGGAGGAAGGCGGGGTCGTGAAGGGCGGCGGCGCGTACATCACGCTGGGGCCGGTGGAGGACAGCGCGGACTTCGAGGGCGGGGTGAGGGTTCGGGCGAGCTTGTTCCACGAGGTGGACAACGCGGGCGGGTATACGTACGACCTGCGGCGCGAGCCGTCGGAGCCGGGCGGCTGGCTGGTGGTGAGGACCACGCAAGACTGGCTGGACAGGGTGAGGTAATGGCTGTAGATAGAGAAACGGCGACCGGACTGGCCGCGGAGCTAAAGAGGGCGCTGCCGGAGGGGCGGGTGCTTGACACGCCGGAGGACCTGGCGGTGTTCGGGTATGACGGCACCTGGGCGGGACACAGGCCCGAGGCGGTGGTCGCGCCGCTGGAGGCGGAGGAGGTCGCGGCGGCGGTTCGGGTGGCCGCGCGGCTCGGCGTGCCCATAGTGGCGCGGGGAGGCGGGACCGGGCTTGCGGGCGGGTCGGTGCCGACCGAGGGCGGGCTGGTGATCTCGACCACGCGCATGAACCGGGTGCTGGAGATTGACGCGGCCAATATGGTGGCCGTGGTGCAACCGGGCGTGGTGACGGCGCAACTGCAGGCCGAGGTGGAGAAGGTAGGGCTGTTCTACCCGCCCGACCCGCAATCGCTGCGGCAGTGCACCATCGGCGGGAACGTGGCGACGGGAGCGGGGGGGCCGCGGTGCTTGAAGTACGGCACGACGAAGGACTACGTGCTCGGCCTGCAGGTGGTGCTGGCCGACGGGCGGACGATACGCACCGGCGGCAAGATGATCAAGATACAGTCGGGGTACAACCTGACGCAG
>DASTEB010000528.1:0-5022 GCA_035710025.1 Chloroflexia bacterium | reverse complement strand
GTAGCGGACCGGAACCACAGTTACTCGGCGACCAAACGGGGGAAGAGCGGAGCGGGCGTGCCGGCCGTAGTCCCGGGCGCGATCAGGCCCCACGCGCGGTTTTCGCTCTGCAGGCCGAGACCTGAGACCTCCAGCCCAAGTTGCGCCAGCATGCGCTCGGCCGTCTCGGGCAGGAAAGGCGCAAGGTAAACGGCAAGCAGGCGCAGCGATTCGGCGAGATTGTACAACACCGAGTCGAGCCGCTGAGCCGATGCGCCGTCCCCCTCCTTCGCCCTGGAGGCCAGGGTCCAGGGCGCGCTTTGCTCTACGTACCGGTTGGCGCGTGTCACCAGCTTCCACACCGCGCCAAGCGCTTCCTGCGGATCGTAGTCGTTCATGGCGGCATCGTATGGCTCTGACACCGAGTTCGCCACAGCGATCAGTTCGTTGTCCAGGTCGTCCGGCTCGCCCTGTGTTGGGATGCGCCCCTCCCGGTAGCGGCCGATCATGCTGACCGCGCGGTTGAGCAGATTTCCCAGATCGTTCGCCAGGTCGCTGTTGTAGCGGTTCTCGAACCTCTCATACGTGAAGTCGCTGTCGGCGGTGGCGGGCACCTCGCGCAGCAGGTAGTAGCGCACAGCCTCCGAGCCGTACTGCTCGACCAGGTCGACCGGGTCGATCACGTTGCCGATGGATTTGCTCATCTTCTGACCGTTGGCGGTCATATAGCCGTGCACGAACAGCACGCTCTGGGTCGGCTCGCCCACCGACATAAGCATGGCGGGCCAGTAGACGGCGTGGAAGCGGATTACTCCCTTGCCGATGCAGTGCACGCGGTTCGGGTTTTGGAGCCAGTACTTCCGGTACAGATCGCCCTCACCGGCGTAGTCGAGCGCAGTAATGTAGTTGGTCAGCGCGTCAAACCACACGTACATAACCTGCGACGGGTCGCCCGGCACCGGGATGCCCCAGCCCTTCGCGCGGGCGATGGAGCGCGAGATGCTGAAGTCCTCCAGACCCATCTTGACGAAGGTGAGCACCTCGTTACGGCGCGACTCGGGGATGATTCGCAGCTCCCCCGACTCGATCAGCGAGATGAGCCGATCGGCATAGCGCGACAGCCGGAAGAAGTAGTTGTCCTCTTCGACCAGGTCAGGGCGGGTCAGGTGCTCGGGGCACAGGCCCTCGGGCGTCAGCTCGTCGGGCGCGTAGAACTGCTCGCAGCCCACGCAGTACAGGCCGGTGTAGCTTTTCTTGTAGATGTCGCCGGCGGCATCGGCCGCGCGCCAAAGCTTCTGCGCCCCCTCTATGTGGCGGCTCTCGGCCGAGGTGCGGATGAAGTCGTCGAACGACAGGTTCAGCGTGTCGCGCAGCGAGCGGAAGATCTCCGAGTTGCGGTCGACAAGCTCGCGCGTGGAGATACCGGCGGCCTCTGCCGCCTGCACGTTCTTCAGCGCGTTCTCATCGGTGCCGGTGAGGAAACGCACGTCCATGCCCAGGGCGCGGTGGTAGCGCGCGAACGCGTCGGTCTGCACAAGCTCGAGGGCAAAACCGATATGGGGGCGGGCGTTTACGTATGGGATCGCGGTGGTAATGTAGTATCTCGCTGTCATTGTCTCGCTTCTATGAACGTGTATCGGGAATCACGCGCCGTGTGGCGGGTAACTACCAGTATAACGGCATCCGGCAAGCCCTACGCGCTCAGCCCCCCAGCCACACCAGCAGCAGTTGCGCCAGCACCAGCTTGGCGATCATCGCCAGCGGGAACACCGTAGCATACCCGACGTTGGGCAGGTCGTCGCGTGACTGTTCCAGGGCGAAGGCGAGCGTGGCCGGCTGGGTCTGTATGCCCGCGAGCACTCCCGACAGCACGCCCATCGAGAGGCGCAGCACCCTCCGTCCCACCCAAAGCGTGACCAGGGCGACGACGGCGACGATCACGACCGCCGCCGCTAGAATGGGCAGCCCCTCGCCCGAGGCAAGCGTGCGGCCGAAGTCATAGCCCGAGCGCGTGCCCACGCCCGCCAGGAACAGCACCAGCCCCACCTGCCTCAGCATCATGTTAGCCGAGAAGGGCAGCGTCCACACGACCGGCCCGGTTCGGCCCAGCGCGCCCAGCACCAGCGCCACGACCAGCGGCCCGCCCGCCAGCCCCAGCTTGAACTCGATGCCGCCCGGCAGCGGTATGGTCACCAGCCCGGCGAGCAGGCCGAGCGCAAGGCCCAGGCTGAAGCTGACAATATCGATCTCGCTCGCGGCGCGCATCGAGTCGCCGAAGAACTCGACCACCGAGGGCATTCGCTCGCGCTCTGCGATCACGCGCACGCGGTCGCCCGGCTCGATAACGGTATTGCCGTGGGCCGCGATCTCGACGTCACCGCGCCGCACCCGCGTGACCAGCGCGCCGAAGCGGTGCGGGACTCCCAGCTCGCGCAGCGTGCGCCCGGCGACGTCCCGGTTGGACACCAGGATGTTGCGCATCTCGACGGTCGTGCGGTCGGCTTCGAGGTGGCGATCGCTCTCCCTGCCGAGGGCGCCTATCACTTCCGCGACTTCGTCCTCCGGGCCGACCACGGACACGAGGTCGCCGGGCTGCAGCACGTCCTCCTCGCCTGCCACTGCTGTGCGCCCATCGTGCTCCAGCCGCCCGAACACTACCCGCCACCGGCGCGAGCCTACCAGTTGGCCGATAGGCACGCCTGTGTGGTCGCCGGGCACCACCACCGCGGTACGGCTGACGATCGGCGGGCCAACTCCGCCCAGGCCGCGCACGTCGGGCCGCTGCCGCTCAGCTTCGTAGTCCACCCGCCAGATGCGCTGCGCGGCGTACAGAGCGACGATCATGCCAAGCACGCTCACCGGGTAGGCCAGCGAGTAGCCGATAACGGGCTGCGATTGAACCTCGGCAGGCTGCCCGGTCGATGCGAGTAGCTCGACCACGCCCGCGAGCGCAGGCGTGTTGGTCAGGCTGCCCGCGAACACGCCCGCCACGACGGGAGCCGCCAGCCCCAGCACGAAGTAAGCACCCGCCGCAAGCGCAGCCGCGAGCAGGATCACGCATAGCGCGAACACGTTGGCCGACAGCCCGCGCCCGCGCATCGACGCCACGAAGCCCGGCCCCGAGCTAAGTCCCACCGTGTAGACAAACAGCACCAGCCCGAGGTTGACCAGCAGGTCGGGCAGCTTGAGGCGCGGGTCGATGGCCCCGATGGCAAGCCCGGTGAACAGGATGGCGGCCACGCCCAGGCTGCCCCCCGCTATGCTGATGCGCCCAAGCGGGAAGCCTATCGCGGCCACCAGAAACAGCAGCAGCAGCGGGTTCGCGGCCAGGATGTCGATCAAGTTCTGCATGGATCAGGCAGTCGGGCGTTCGATCACGCGGCAGCGCGCTGTCCCCGACGCGGTCTATTGTACGCCACCTCGCCACGACCGGGGCTACCACCCTCCAGGGGAAGCGTTTACACCGCACTGCAAGCGTTCTTTTACCAAAGTTTACCCCGCGCGCCACTCGCGGGCGGTACAGTGGATGGGGCGGCGAAAAGTCCGGCAAGCCGCGCGTTCGTGTCTGTCGGGGGCGCCACCCGAGATCGACCGCCAGAGGATTACGCATGGTCACAGTCATCGAGGACGACCCGCGCATAGCCGAATTGCGCGAGATGCGGGCCAGGGCTCTGCAGGGAGGCGGGCAGGCGCGCATCGACGCACAGCACGCCAAAGGCAAGCTCACGGCCCGCGAGCGCATAGACCTTCTGCTCGACCCCGGCACGTTCAACGAGCTTGAGCCGTTTCTCACCAGCCAGGGCGACGAGTCGGGCATGGCCGTCGAGCACTACCCGGGCGACGGGGTGGTCACAGGGTACGGGGCGATAGACGGGCGCACCGTCTACATCTACGCACAGGACTTCACGGTATACGGCGGTACGCTTGGCGCTGCGCAGAGCCACAAGATCTGCCGCGTGATGGACCTCGCCGTGCGTAACGGCGTGCCGATCATCGGGCTGATCGACTCGGGCGGTGCGCGCATACAGGAAGGTGTGCAGAGCCTGGGCGGCTATGCCGAGGTGTTCCGGCGCAACGCCCAGTACTCGGGCGTAATCCCACAGATCAGCATCATGCTGGGCCCGTGCGCGGGCGGCGCTGCTTACTCCCCCGCGCTTACCGACCTGATCATTATGGTGCGCGAGAAGTCGTACATGTTCCTCACCGGCCCGCAGGTGATCAAGGCCGTGACGGGCGAGAACATCGACGTCGAGTCGCTGGGCGGCGCGTACGTGCACATGGCCCTGAGCGGCACCTCGCACCTTGCTACCGTTACAGAGGAAGAGGCGCTGGCCCTGTGCCGCCGGGTGCTGGGCTACCTGCCGCCTAACAACATAGACAACCCCCCGCACGACCCGCTCACGCAGGAGCCGGACGGTATAGACGAACTAAACGGCATCGTGCCGCTCGACCCCAATGTGCCCTATAGCATGCACGAGGTGATCGACCGGGTGGCCGACCGTGACACTTTTCTGGAGGTGCAGCCCGACTGGGCGCAGAACGCGGTGGTCGGATTCGCCAGAATCGGGGGTTATAGTGTTGGCATAGTGGCTCAAGAACCAAGTGTAATGGCGGGCGTGATTGACATCGACTCGGCAGACAAGATTACGCGCTTCGTGCGTCTGTGCGACTGCTACAACGTGCCCCTCGTGACCTTCGTCGACTCGCCCGGCTTCCTGCCCGGCGTGGACCAGGAGCACCGCGGCATCATCCGCCACGGCGCGAAGGTGCTGTTCGCCTACTCCGAGGCGACCGTGCCCAAGATCAGCATAATCACGCGCAAGGCCTACGGCGGCGCATACGTGGTCATGTCGAGCAAGTACCTGGGCACCGACATCTCCTACGCCTGGCCGAGCGCGGAGATCGCCGTGATGGGCGCGGAGGGCGCGGTCAACATCCTTTATAAGAAAGAGATCGAGTCGGCCGCAGACCCCGCGGCCGAGCGCGCACGGCTCGCCGATGACTACCGCAAGCGCTTCAACAACCCTTATTACGCCGCGACCA
>DASTEB010000527.1:0-4711 GCA_035710025.1 Chloroflexia bacterium | reverse complement strand
TTCGGCGCGAAGGTGATCGAGACTCACCCCGCGCTGGGCACCGACGGGGCGATCGAGGAGGCGCGGCGGCGCTTCGAGGCGTACCCCGAGCGCTACTATTACCCCGACCAGTACAACAACCCCGCCAACTGGCTGGCCCACTTCGAAAGTACCGGACCCGAGATCTGGGCGCAGACAGAAGGTGAGATAACGCATTTCGTCGCGGCGGTGGGCACGTCAGGCACGTTCGTGGGAACGGTGCGGCGGCTGAAGTCGCGCAACCGCGCGATACGGGCGGTGGAGGTGCAGCCCGCGTCGGCGTTCCACGGCCTGGAGGGCATGAAGCACATGCCGACGGCGCTGGTGCCCGGCATCTACGACCCCGACCTTGCCGACGAGCGCGTCACCGTCGAGACGGAGGACGCGCAGGCCACCACCCGCGACCTGGCCCGCATCGAGGGCATCCTCGCCGGGCCGTCGGGCGGGGCTGCCGTGCTCGCGGCCCTGCGCACCGCCCGCCAGTTTGATCGCGGTGTGGTCGTGACCGTCATTCCGGACGGGGGCAGCCGCTACCTGGGCGACCCGTTCTGGACGGAGGGGCGAGACAAGTAGGCAGAAGGCAGAACGGGAGAGGGACCGCGGACTGGGGATCGGCGCTGCCGCCCACAGGAGTGGAGTGCAACCGGGCGGGCTTCGCCTGTCCCCGGTCCACGGTCCCTATTCCTGATGCGTGATGTGTGATGCGTAACCTCTCCCCAGCACCGATGCTTGCTCCGCACTACCCGCTGAAGATCAGCTCACGCATCACGCATCTCTAACGACGGCATCGAAATGGACGAAAGGCAAATATGACACTTTACATTACAAACGAGGCGCTGGAGCAGTTACGGGCCGCGGGCGAGGACGGCTACCCGGACGAGGTGTGCGGCCTGATGCTGGGGCGCGACGTGCACGAGCGAAACGGGGGCGGGCGCACCGTGAGCGCGCTGGTACCCATCGCCAACTCGTTCGAGGGCGAAGAGCAGTACCACCGCTACCTTATCACGCCGGCCGACATGTTCCGGGCCGAGCGCGAGGCGCGCCGGCTGGGGCTTGACGTGGTCGGCGTGTACCACTCGCACCCCAACGCCCCTGCACGCCCGTCGGAGTACGACCGCGACCACGCGGCGTGGACCACCTGGAGCTACGTGATCGTGTCGGTCAGCGAGGGAAAGGCGGGCGACGTGCGCGTGTGGACCCTGCGCGACGACCGGAGCGGATACAACGAAGACAACCTGGCCGTGCGGGACTAGCCTCACACGGCGTTACAATATGAATCGAAGCGAGAAGGAGACCATACAATGGCAAAGGTTATAATACCAACAGCCCTGCGGCAATACGCCGGGCAGCGAGACGAGGTTGAGCTTGCGGGCGGCACCGTGGGTGACGTGCTGAACGACCTGACGGCTCAGTACCCTGAGCTGCGGCGCCAGCTTTACACCGAGGACGACCGCCTGCGCAACTTCGTCAACGTCTATCTGAACGAAGAGGACGTGCGCTACCTGAAGAATACCGACACCAAGGTCAGGGACGGTGACACGATCTACATCATTCCGGCCATCGCGGGCGGCGCGGTGGACGTGGCGGGCCCGCCGGCCGCGACGGGCCTCAACGGAGCGACGAGTGTGGACGAGGTCGAGCTTTCGCACGAGGAGATAAGGCGCTACAGCAGGCACCTGATCGTGCCCGAGGTGGGCCTTGCCGGGCAGAAGAAGCTCAAGCAGAGCAGCGTGCTGTTGGTGGGCGCGGGGGGTCTTGGCTCGCCGCTGGCGCTGTACCTCGCGGCGGCGGGCGTGGGCCGAATCGGCCTGGTCGACTTCGACGTGGTGGACGAGAGCAACCTGCAGCGGCAGGTGATCCACGGCACCAGCGACGTCGGCCGCTCGAAGCTGGACAGCGCGCGCGACCGCATCCTGGACATCAACCCCCACGTGCAGGTAGATACCTACGCCGTCCCGCTTACCTCGGAGAACGCGCTCGACGTGCTGCGCCCCTACGACGTGATCGTGGACGGAACCGACAACTTCCCCACGCGCTACCTTGTGAACGACGCGTGCGTGCTGCTGGGCAAGCCCAACGTGTACGGCAGCATATTCCGGTTCGAGGGGCAGGCGTCTGTGTTCTGGGCAAGAGCCGGAGGCGGGGGCCATGGGCCGTGCTACCGCTGCCTGTATCCCGAGCCGCCCCCGCCCGGGCTGGTGCCCTCGTGCGCCGAGGGCGGCGTGCTTGGCATCCTGCCGGGCACAGTCGGCACGATCCAGGCGACCGAGACGATAAAGCTGCTGCTGGGTATCGGCAAGCCCCTGATCGGGCGGCTGCTTCTGTACGACGCGCTGGAGATGCGTACCCGCGAGATGAAGCTGCGCAAGGACCCGAACTGCCCTGTGTGCGGCGAGAACCCGACCGTGACCGAGCTTATCGACTACCAGATGTTCTGCGGCATCAACCCGCAGACCGAGCGCGGGGAGACCGACCGCGACATATCCCCGAAGGAGCTGAAGTCGCGGCTCGACTCGGGCGAGCGAGTGGTGCTGGTGGACGTGCGCGAGCAGGGCGAGTGGGACCTGGTACGCCTGCCGGGCGCGAAGCACATCCCGGTGAACAACATCACCGAGCGCGCCGGCGAATTGAGCACGGCAGACGAGATAGTACTGTACTGCAAGACGGGTGTGCGCTCGGCGCGTGCGCTGAACACGCTCCGGCAGCTCGGGTTCCGCAAGCTCTGGAACCTGAGCGGCGGGATCATCGGTTGGGCGCAAGAGATCGACAGGTCGATGCCCCGGTATTAGTGTAAGATGGTGCGGCGGTGAGCGCGATCTTGCCGCCGCACGATTCTATCTGGAGGTGTGGCCATGCCGGATAGCGAAGGTCCGCTCGCCCGGTTCTACACGGCGGTGATCGGCGGCGATCTGCAGGGGCTAGCCGGGTTGTTCGCTGACGCCCCTCGAATTGACGACCCGCTGCACGGGCGTGTGTCCGGTGACGATGATCTGCAGCCTTACATAGTGCGCGCGCACCGCTGGCTGGCCGACCGCTTCGCCGAGGTACACCCCGTTGCACGGACACTGACGCGCACTCGCGCTGTCGAGGAGGTCGTGCTGCGGTTGTACCAGGACGAGCGCGATATCGAGCTGCCGGTTGCGCTGGTGGGCGACGTGTGGGGCGACGGGCTGACCGGCGTGCGCATCTACCACAGTACGTATCCGCTGACCGGCGGCCACGCGGTGCGCCCTCCTGTGCTGAAGGGGAACCCGCAATTGGTGATGCCCGATGTGGTCGGGCGCTACCAGGACGCCCTGAGGGAGGGGCGGTTGGACGACATTCTTGCGTGCTTCGACGGGGATGCCTACGCACGGGAGCCGTCGGGAGGGGAATACGTGTACCGAGGGCCGGAACGGTTGCGTGTGTTCTACGGCGCGATTCTCGCGAACGGCGGTATCACGCTGGAGCACTGCACCGTGACCGACGACGGCACACGGTGCGCGGTGGAGTACAACGCCACCGCGTGGGGCGGCACAACGCTCACTCCACAGGCGGGAGTCGCCGTGTACGAGCGGGCGCCGAGCGGGTTGCTGGGCGCGGCACGTATCTACGACGACGTAGACCCGCCGGCGGTCTAGTGTTTGCCGTTGTGCGACTGCTTGGCCGCTTCGCGCTCGACGGCCTCGCGCTTGATCCAGAGGTTGTCATCCTCGTCAAGGTAGGTCTCGTCGATGCTGTAGCGCAGGGTCTGGTGCGAGTATCCCGACAGCACGCGGTAGTCGCCCGAGATAGGGTCTTTCAGGAGGCCGTCGGTTACGCTAAGTGTGTGGTCCATGTTGATCATCTCTATCTCCACCCCCTTAAACACGATGGGACTGTCTCCCGTGGTGAGAGAAGCAGTCCTCGCTTGCCTCAGACGTCGTTGCCTGTCGGGGTCATTATGGCACAGCACGTGAGGCGAGTCAACCTGCTGTGGTAGGATGACGCTCAGACCGCAGCCGTAGACGCCTGGTCGAACGGGGTCATGTCAGCGGTCGAAAGGAGAGATCTATGTGGATAACCCGGCGGCGCGAGCGCAGCGCGCCCGTCCACGTTGACACGGGCGAGGCGGTGGTGTCACTCGTGTACGAAGTCGCTGTAACGGAAGCCCGGCTGGGGCCGGTGACAGGTGGCTCGGTGGTCGCCATCACAGAGCCGATAGCAGTGCACGTCATCGACGACACGGGTGTGCAGCGCCGGGGGTTCCGGGGCGATAGACCGCTTCTCGCGCTGGGGGCAGCGTTTGTGATAGGCCCACTGCAGTGGGCGTTGTTCGGGCGAAGGAGGCAGCGACGTGGCTGATGACGAACCAGGGACGATGGAGAGCACGAGCGAGGTGGACTCGGTATTCGGACAGCCATACCGTTCGCCCGGGGGCACGCTGCTCATCCCGGTCGCCAGGACAGTTCGGGTCTACCGCCCGAGCACCGGATCCGGTCCGAATGGCGAGGAGGTCCGCGTGACCACTGCCGCGCCGCGCGCCATCATCGAGGTGGACGACGACGGCGTGCGCATCAAGGAGATCGTCAACTCGACGCTCCTCGGCACGGCGGGAATTCTGCTGATGGCCTGGAACGTCTTCTGGATAAGCAAGACCGTGCGCGCCTTCGCGAAGCAGCGCTAGCCGGGCAGCGACCTATGACGTGAAACGAAAAGACGCAAAGACGCAAAG
>DASTEB010000526.1:0-6194 GCA_035710025.1 Chloroflexia bacterium | reverse complement strand
CGCGGCCTCAACGATGATGGGCGTGCGGTCCTCGGCGCCCTCCATCCTGGCCGCGACCGCGGGCACCTCGGGTACGCGGCTCATCTCGCGCAGATAGTCGTAGATGTTGGAGATGCCCAGTCCCGATACCACGCGCTCGGTACTTACGTGGCCGTAGCGCCCGCGCAGGAAGCGCAGCAGGCCGTCCTCTCGCTCGCTCGCCGGGGCGAAGTCCGAGTGGCCGCCCTCCGAAGGGTGGGCGCGGTACCGCGCGCCGTCCCACGTCAGGTAGGCTTCGCCCAGCCCTGTGCCCGGCGCTACCACGGCGATCGACCCACCAGGCACCGCCTTGCCCTCGTTGATGGTGTAGAGGTCGGCAGGCTCCAGCCGGGGCACGGCGTGGGCCAGCGCCTCAAGGTCGTTCAGCAGGTGTACCGCCCGCAAGCCGAACTGGTTGCGCAATGCCTCCGCGTCGATAGACCAGGGCAGATTGGTCACCTTGGCCCGCCCGCCGACCACCGGACCTGCCACGTCGAAGCACGCGCTGTCGAGCCACACGTCGTGGCGCGCCAGGAAAGCGCTCACCACCGCTTCGAGCGAGGGGTAGTCGTCGCTGGGGAACGAGTCGCGCACGAGGGGTGAGCGCGGCCCGCGTTCGGGCGTGTACACGCCGAGCGCGGTCTTGGTGCCTCCGATGTCACCTGCTAGAAGCATGGCTTATCAACTCACATGCTTTACCCGCTTGATGTTGGGCGTGAACAGGTGCAGCACGAACCCGATCACCACCATCACGAGCAGGGTGCCGATGGCTACCTGGTAGGCGAAGCGCCCGTACACGTCGGGGTTGAGCAGCCAGAGTGTGCCGCCCCACAGGGCAGGGCCGAGCACCGCGGCGAACTTTCCGGTCAGGTTGTAGATGCCCATGAACTCGCCCAGCCGCTCGGGCGGGCTTAGCTCGACCATCATTGTGCGGGCAGCGGTCCACGTGCTGCCGAGCGCCACGCCCGCCACCGGCGCGACCACCCACTGGAAGAGCACCCTGTCGGTCACGAACATCGCGGCGAGGAACACTCCCACCCACATCAGCAGGCTGATGATCAGGCTCTGCTTCGAGGTGAGCCGGTCGGTTACCAGGCCGAACAGCCAGGAGCCGATCACCGCGGCCACGGTCGCGGGACCGAGCACTTCGAGCGCCGTACCGAAACCGATAACGGTTGTGGCATATACGCCCATCGCGATGATGACGGTGTTGAGCGCGTCGGAGTAGAAGAAGTTGGCGACAAGGAAGCGAAGCAGGCCCGGCACCGCTCGCGCCTCCTGTATCGTGCGCCACGTTTGCGAGACGCCCTGGCGCCAGGCGATAGCGATACGCTCTGGAGCCTGAGGCCGTCGACGCTCGCGCACGAACAAGAAGCAGGGCAGCGCGAACACCATGAACAGCAGGGCCGACGGAATGAAGGCGTTCTGCTGCGACCCACCGCCCACCAACCGGGTCACGACCCACAGGCCGCCCACCGCGCCCGCGTAGCCCAGGCCGACGCCCAGCCCAGACACCTTACCCCAGTTGACAGTGTTGCTCACCGACGGCAGGAGTGCGTCATAGAACACCAGCGCGGTCTGGTAACCGATGCTCGCGATTACGTATGCCCCGATCAGGAGCCATACCTGATCCGTCAGCCCCATCACTACTGTCATGCCGATACACAGCAGGGTGAACCCGATCAGCCAGGGCATTCGCCGCCCGGCCCGGTCGGACATCGCCCCCAGCAGCGGCATGAGCAGCGCCACTACCAGTAGCGCGGCTGACATGGGGAAAGCGTACGCAGCGTCGCGAAGCCCAAGCTGTAGGATGAAGCCGGGGAAGAACACGCTCACGATGTTCATCGAGAAGATTGTGTTGGCGAAGTCGTACAGCGCCCACGAGCCGACCGCCAGGGGCGATACGCGCTCCTCGACGGCGGGGGCCTCCAGTATGACGGCGTGCGGCGCTGCCTGCGAGGCAGCAGCGGGTGATGTTGCCATGCGGTAGTGCGCTCCTTCGTGGGGCGGTGGGCCTATATGGGGCGATTATAGCATAGAGGGCAGTGGTCCACGGCACGTAATATGCGGTGCGCGCTATAATGGCTTGATACCGGTACCGCTTCGGCGAGAGCAGCGTGCACACCACTTTAGGAGAGCGCAATGGCCGTTAAATTCGGAGTGCTGGTGCCGCAGGGCTGGCACCTTGACCTTCAAGACATCCCCGACCCCGAAGAGAAGTACGAGCACATGACCCGCTTCGCCCAGGAGGCCGAGCGCCTGGGCTTCGACTCGATCTGGCTGTACGACCACTTCCATACCGTCCCGACCCCCGAGGTCGAGACCACGTTCGAGTGCTGGATCTCGACCGCCGCGCTGGCCCGCGACACGAAGAACGTGCGCATCGGGCAGATGGTCACCTGCAACAGCTACCGCCCGCCTGCCCTGCTCGCCAAGATGGCCTCCACGGTGGATGTGCTATCCCACGGGCGGCTCGACTTCGGCATCGGCGCGGGCTGGTACGAGCACGAGTACAACGCATACGGCTACCCCTTCCCCGACGGACCCGAGCGCCTGAGGATGCTTAGCGAGGCGCTGCAGATCTTCCACGCCATGTGGCAGGAGCCTTACGCCTCGTTCGAGGGCAAGTTCTATCAGATCGACGGGGCGATCAACGAGCCGAAGGGCGTGCAGAAGCCTCACATACCGATATGGATCGGCGGCGCGGGCGAGAAGGTGACGCTCAAACTGGTCGCGAAGTACGGCGACGCCTGCAACATCGGCGGCACCGACCCGGCGTGGTACAGGCGCAAGTTCGACATCCTGCGCCAACACTGCGAGGACGTCGGCCGCCCATACGACGACATCATCCGCTCGGCCGAGGTGTTCACCGCGCTGACCCTGCCCGGCCAGACGCCCGAGCAGGCCACAGCCAAGGGCCGCCGCGACGTGAGCAAGCTCGTGGGGCACGAGGTCGGGCTTGAGGAGTTCGTCGAGGGCGGCTTCGTGGGCTACCCGCCCAACTTCGTGGGCACCCCGCAGCAGGCCGTCGAGCTGTATAACACACTCATCGAGGCCGGGGTCAACTACTTCATCATCTACCTGAACGACCTGGCCCGCCTCGACACCCTGCAACTGTTCGGCGAGGAAGTGCTGCCCGCCTTCCGGTAGCCGGCGAGTACCGAAACGCAAAGGCGCAAAGACGCAAAGGTTCTATTGTTTGAAACGCAGAGATGCAGAGAGCGCAGAGGTAACGCAGAGCAATTGATTGGGATTGGCACCTAAACTGGCTTGGTGACTCGCCCCAAAAGCATCTCTGCGCTCCTTCATTATCTCTGCGTCTCTGCGTTTCAATCCATTCGTTCCTTTGCGTCTTTGCGTCTTTGCGTTTCAACATCCCTCGCCCGCTAGCGTACAATGTTGCCGGCGGGCCTGTCGCCCGACTTTACTGCACGGACTACTCACATGAACACAATCGTACGGGCGATAGAGGTGGCCGCCGTGGCCCACCGCGACCAGGTGCGCAAGGGCACTACCATGCCGTACGTCACGCACGTGTACGCCGTGGGCATGATGTTGGCCCGCGAGGGGCTTCCCGAGGATATCGTGGCGGCGGGCATCCTGCACGACACGGTTGAAGACACGCCCATGACGCTTGACGACATCCGCCGGGATTTCGGCGAGCGCATAGCCGCCATCGTGGAGGGCTGCACGGAGCCGGACAAGAGCGCGTCGTGGGAGGAGCGCAAGCTGCACACCATCGAGCACCTGCGCTCGGCCCCATGGGAGGTGTGCGTCGTGTCGGCCGCAGACAAGCTGCACAACCTCCATACCGTAGTGCGCGAGATGGAGGCGTCGGGCGAGAGTGTGTGGGCGCGGTTCAAGCGCGGCCGCGCCGAGCAGGCGTGGTATTACCACGGGCTGGTAGACAGCCTGTGCGGGGCGTCGGCGCCGCCTGAGCGGCCTCCGGTGCCGTTCTGCGAGGAGCTTCGCGAGACGGTCGAGCGGCTGTTCGGGCCGCCGGAATAGACAAAAGCAGGAGGGCAGGCACAACGCCTGCCCTCCCACGCTTCATGCTTTGGCCTTACGGCCTCGGTGGGTTGCAGCCAGGGAAGAACGTGTTAGCCACTATCTTCGAGGCCTGGCCCCTCGTCAGCGGGTTGCCCGGCCGGAAGTACGGGCGGTTCTCGCTGTCGCACGGCTCGGTAGGCACCGTGCCGCATACGTAGCCGTTCATCACGCCCGGGCGGTTGAGCATCAGCCGTTCAACGAACACCCAGAAAGTGCTGGTAGCGGGCACGTCCGTGTACGACTGCTGACCCTCCGGGATCACGTCCGAGAACTCTGCCGCCTCGGACACGATCTTGGTCAGCTGGCCGCGGGTAGCCCCGCCGTCCGGCCTGAAGTACGGGCGGTTCTCGGGAGGCACGCACGGCTCGTTGGGATCGATGCCGCACTCGTACCCGCCGACGATACTGCGAGTGTAGAGGCGCTCGATGAACTCCCAGAACGGGGAGCCGGGGAGAACGTCCTCGAAGCTCTGCTGGGTAGCGGGCACAGGCTCGTTGAAGCCTGCCGACTGGGCAACGACCTTGGAGAGCTGGCCTCGCGTGATGTGGTTGTTGGGCCGGAAGTAGGGGTTGCTCTCCGGGTCGCACGGCTCGAACTCGCTGCCGCACGGGTAGCCCGAGATGATGCCCTTGCAGGCAAGGCACCTGATGTACGGGTAGAAGGTGTTGGTCACCGGCACGTCTGTGAACTCCAGCGTGCACGAGGTCGGGCTGGGGCCGGGGGTATCGGTGGGCAGCGGAGTGGTAGTCTCCGTCACGGGGGGCACGGGCGTGCCCGTCTCCGTGGCCGGCGGTATGGGCGTGCTCGTCTCGGTCGCTGGAGGCGCGGTGACCGAGGGCACCGGCTGAGTGTTCGTAGCGGTCGCCGCGGGTGAGGTAGCCGTGGCGCTGGGCGGGACGGGCGTGTTGGACGGAGGCGGCGGGGTCGTGCTCGTGGCGCTCGGCACCGTGGTAGCGGTGCGGGTGGGCGTGCGGGTGGCAGTGTTGGTGGGCGGGACGGGCGTGCTGGTAGTTGGCGTGCCGCAGCCGCCACCCTGGAGGGTGTAGATGCGGGCGCCTGTGGGCTGGCTGCCTGAGCCGTTGCAGAAGTCCTGCGTGAAGTTGGTGGCGTCCTTCTGCACACCGCCGGTAGCCGTGGTATTGCTCTGCGACACCGTTCCGTACACAATGTCAAACCGGCCGGTTGGCGCTTCGTACAGGCGCAGCTCGTAGTTGGCCGAGCCGCCTCCCGAGAAGTAGGTGGTACGCCATTCGATGTTGAAGATGCGGTTTGGCTCGACACCTGACACCGAGGTGAAGATGCCCGAGCCTGTGGTATCCGTACGCTGGTCGTCCCAGTACGGGTAGATGGTGTAGGTGGCTCCGGTCTGAGGCAGGCAGGAGTTGGAGAACACGCTGCTGCCCGTCGGGAAGTGCGCCTTGCCGTTGGAGTCTAGCCCGACCGTTGTGTAGATCTGGCCGTAGACGAGGACCGGGAAGGGCAGGGTGACTGTTGTAACACAATCATCGCAGTGATTGCCGATGTCAGTCGTGCCAGGCACGATCGTGGCCGTGGCCATGGCGATGGTGTAGTTGCCGGCCACGCAGGCGGTGGGGGTCGGGGGCTGCGTCTGCGTGGGGAGGGGCGTCTGCGTCGGAACCAGGGTGGGGGTGTTGGTGGGCGGGGTGCCTGTCACGGTGGGGGTGGCGGTGCCCACAGGCCCCTGGCTCCAGAGAATACTGCTGCCTGCGACGACTGACGGTGCGTTGCACGATACCTCCGTGAAATTGCCGCCGTCGCGCTGCGAGCCGATGGTCGCGACCTGGCTGCCCGCCGAGAGCGAGCCGTAGACGTACTCGAACTGGTTGGAGGTCTCGTACAGGCGAATCTCGAAGTTGGTGCTATTGCCGGTGCCCGCCCGCCACTCGATATTGAAGATGCGGTTGGGGGCCGAGCCGGACACCGAAGTGTACACGCCGTTGCCCGAAGAGGACTGGGAGAGGTTGTCCCAGTAAGGCATCATGACGTAGCGGAAGGCGGGGTCGGGCAGGCAGTTGTTCACCCACCAGTTGGCGTTGCTCATGAACTGCAGGTTGCCCGAGGTGCCGGCCATCGCCTGGGTGAAGGTGGTGCCGTAGTAGGTGAAG
>DASTEB010000525.1:0-10347 GCA_035710025.1 Chloroflexia bacterium | reverse complement strand
CAGGGCGCGCTGTATCTCGGCGAGCAGGTCGGGCACGCGGCGCGTTAGCTCGTCCACGCCGACGAACTGCTTGCCCTCTTTGCCGGGCACGTCGCGGCGGGCCAGCACGACGCTGTTGTTCTGCACGTCGCGAGGGCCGATTTCCACGCGCAGCGGTACTCCCTTAAGCTCCCACTCGTTGAACTTCCACCCCGCGCTGCGGCTCTCCGTCGCGTCGACCTTCACGCGCACGCCCGCCTCTTTCAGCAGGCCCGCCACGCGGTCTACCATCTCCAGCACGGGTGCCTTCTCGTCGTCCTTGCGCCAGATCGGCACGATCACCACCTGCCACGGCGCGACCTTCGGCGGGAGCTTAAGCCCCTGCTGGTCGCCGTGCACCATGATAGTCGCGCCGATGATGCGCGTGGACATGCCCCACGAGGTCGTCCAACAGTACTGGCGCTCGTTGTTCTCATCGAGGTACATCATGTCGTACGCGCGGGCGAAGTGGTCGCCCAGGTTGTGCGACGTGCCCGACTGCAGGGCGCGCCCGTCGCCCATCATCGCCTCGACGGTGTATGTACGCAGGGCGCCGGGGAACTTCTGGCTCTCGCTCTTGCGGCCAGGGATGACCGGGATCGCCATATCCTCCTCGAGGAACGCGCGGTACACCTCGAGCATCAGCCGCGTGCGCTCCTCGCACTCCTCGGCGGTGGCGTGGGCGGTGTGCCCCTCCTGCCACCAGAACTCGGTCGTGCGCAGGAACAGGCGCGGGCGCTTTTCCCAGCGCACCACGCTGCCCCACTGGTTGATGAGGATGGGCAGGTCGCGGTACGACTGGATCCACTTCGCGTAGATCGGGCCGATGATGGCCTCCGACGTTGGGCGAACGGCGAGCGGCTCGGGCAGCTCTTCCGCGCCGCTGCCCACCTGGGTCACCCAGGCTACTTCGGGCACGAACCCCTCGACGTGCTCGCTCTCCTTCACAAGGTACGAGCGCGGGATGAAGAGAGGGAACGCGGCGTTGACCACGTCGGTCTCTTTGAAGCGGCCGTCGAGCTTGCCGCTGGCGTTCTCCCACAGGGTCCACCCGTAAGGGCGCACAACCATGCAGCCGCGCACCGGTGCGTCCTCGGCGAGCTCAGCCCGCATCACAAGGTCGTTGTACCAGCCCGAGTAGTCGGTTTCCTTGTCGGCAAGCGCCTGCCCGAACGCCTTCTGGTCGGCCTTCTCAGCCTGTGCCATTGCCTTGTTGCTCCTCAGCTATAACGTAGGGTGTTGCGCGAGGTCGCTCCCGCGCCGAGATGTCGTTCGGTCCGCGACACGCCGCGTCCCAAAAGGCGCGCGGCGAACGTCGTCTGGTCACTATAGCAGAAAGGGAAAGTGAGCGTCAATCAGTGGTCGGTCGTCACGAGTCACGGTCTATCCGCTCAACCTCTCCCGGCACGTCCTCCAGCCTCATCACCACCGCATCGGCCTGCTCGCCCAGGCGTTTGAGCGCAATCCAGTCGGCCCCGTGCATGCGGGCCGTTCGCTCGGCGTGCGCGGCGTACCAGATGGCGTGCAGGCCCGCAGCCTTCGCTGTGGCAACGTCGAAGCGGGCGTGGTCGCCCACGTGTGCGGTTTCCTCCGGCGCCGCACCGAGGCGCTCGGCCACCCGGCGATAGATCTCGGGGTTCGACTTGTAGATCCCCTCGCCCGCGCTCGTCACTACCGAGTCGAAGTAGCGCTCGAGGTCGTGCTGGCCCAGTGCGCGTTCGACGAACGGCGGGAACCCCGCGCTCGACACGATGCCCAGCCGGCACCCGGCTCTCGCCAGCCGTTCGAGCGTGGCGGCCGCGCCCTCGATCAAACGCACGTCGGGCAGACAGGCGTACTCCAGCTCTTCCACGGCGGCTACTATCGCGTCGTCGGGCGGGTGGTAGCCCATCTCGTGCAGCACCTCGCGCGCCCCTTCGAACGCGCTCAACTCCACGCCGCTGTCGTGGACCCGGTGACGCAAGGCCCGAAACAACAGCCGCGCATCATCCTCCGAGTGTTCCGGCGCGTCATCGAGCAGCCCGCGCTTCCGGAGCAGGCGCAACACGTGACCCGGCAGCGTCCTGATCTCGAGTTCGAGCCAGGCATCGCAGGTGACGAGCGTGTTGTGGAAGTCGAACAGAACGGCGCGGATCATAGGCCTTCAGCGAAACTGCTTCTCGAATTGGCGGATAAGATGTGGAAAAACCTATTGACTGGAACGAATGTTCTAAACTATTATCGGGTCATAAGGAAACAGAACACACGTTCTGCAAACGGAAGGGAGACCACCCGATGAGACCAAACCATGATAGCACGCTCGGCCGCGACCTCGCACCTCGGTGGGCCGAGGCCTCGGCGCCCCGGAACCTGCTCCGGCGTATCGTCCCCTCGCTCCTGCTGATCAATACCGGGGTCGCAGGCGAGTGGCGAGTGGCCGAGGCCGATGAGACCGACGCCATCGCCGACCCCCACTCCCCCCTCGGCACGCTGCTGCGAGGCCACTGCGCGATGATGGCGATCCCCTACACGTCGAACAACTAGATCCCCTGGTGGTAGAGACGAGACCGGCAAGAGTCTTAGAGAGAATAGAGAGGTAAGAGAGAATGGCAACTAACACCCGCAGCCACGGAGCCAACGCCCGCCAGATCGACTGGGCCGACAGCCGCGACCGCCGAGGCCACGAGCAGGCGCCCGGCTGGATGCCGCTCGACGACCTGGACGACGACGAGATGGTGTACGCGGGCACTCCCCGCCTGCAGGCCATGGCCGCGCCCGCCGCCCCAACCCGCCGCCACCCCGTCCAGCCGACCCGGGCGCAGGAGCAGGTCGCCCCGACCCGCCGGCACCGCACCCGCGAGCAGGCTAGCCCCGGCCCGCTCAGCCTGAAGGTAGTACAGGCGCGCACCGTCGCCATGATAGCAGGGCTGTGCCTGGCCGCGCTGTCGTTCTATGTGCTGCTCAGCATGGCCATCGAGTGGACGCAGGTCAAGCTGGACGACTTCCAGTACGGCCGCCCGCGCACAATGCAGATGGACGCCTACGTGGGCCACAACGAGGCAGAGGGCGTGCCGTCGCACTTCGTCGCGATGAACCTCAACCGCCGCGTGACCATCCTCCACATGCCGGGCGGCGACAGCACCAAAGTCAACACCATCGTCGGCCCGTACCTGTTCGGGGAGGGCGAGGACCTCACGCCCGTCACGATGGGGGCCCAGGACCTGAACGGCGACAAGCTGGCCGACCTGGTCGTGTCGGTCAAGAGCGAGCAGCTACTCTACCTCAACGATGGTACAACCTTCCGCCTCGCGACACCCGAGGAGCGGGCGGCCATCGAGCAGAGCCTGCGGGCAAAGGCGCAGCAGCCGAAGGTTGAGCAGCAGCCCGCCGCCGAGCAGGGCGGGACCGCGCCGGAGGTGATCAAGTGAGCCGGGCAACGGCAGCGGTCTACGACTACCGCGACTACCTCGACCGCGAACAGGACGACCACGAGTACGATAGCTGGCGCGGGCTGGTGGCCCACCTTGACGAGCCGTATCCCGCGGGCGACGCGCTCGATATGCCGGGCGAGTTCTACGCCACCCGTGCCGAGCAGATCATCAGGGAGGACCGCGAGGTCCGAGCGCGGCGGATGCGCGGCGTCGTGGCGGCCCTGGTGCTGGCCGGGCTGCTTGCCCTGGGGCTTGCGCTGGCTACCCCGGTGATTGCCCGGGCGATCGCCGCGGCAGGGAGCGGGCTTGTGCTCAGCCGCTACACCGAGGTCGGCCTGGGCGCGGTGCCCGCAGTCGAAGCGCCTGTGATCGACGCATCAAGCGGCGCGGTCGCCGAGTCTCCCCCGGCACCCGAGGCACCGGCCGCGCCGTCGGCACCCGCTACGTCCGGCGATTACGCGGTGACGGGGCCGCCGAGCCTCAGCGTGGAGCAGATCGAGCGGGTGCTTGCCAAGTACGGCTCGCCCGCTCAGGGCCACGGGCAGACGCTGTACGATCTGGGCGTGCGCTACGGAATCGACCCGGCGTACGCCCTCGCCTTTTTCGTACACGAGTCGGGCTGCGGCACCAAGGGCGTGGCCCGCTTCACCATGTCCATCGGCAACATCCGCTGGACGCCGGGCTACGAGAACTACGAGGGCTACCGCAAGTACGACAGTTGGGCCGCGAGCATGGAGGACTGGTACAAGCTGATCACCGACCTGTACATCGGCCAGTGGGGCCTGCGCACGGTCGACCAGATCGTGCCGGTGTATGCCCCCGCCGCCGACCGCAACCACCCGCCGAGCTACATCTCCTCGGTCAAGTCGATGGTGGACTACTGGCGCGGGAAGTAGCGCCGTAGTCTACGGTTTGCGCTCCGCTTCTACCGGCGCTTTGTCTCGCGGCAAGCGCCGGAGTCGTCTCGACAATGGCACAGGCTCGGGCGCTCCGGCCGGCGCGGGGTTTGTCTCCGTCAAGTCTACCTGCTCAAGCCTGTACGCGGCGACTACCGCGGCCACGAACACGAAGATGCCCACCGAGTAGCCGACGACCAGGTCGGCCTGCATGACCACCAGCGCGGCGACGCCGAGCGCCCCCTGCACCAGGAAGAGCACCAGCACCGCCTCGCGCTTGGTCAGCCCCATCGCCACCAGCCTGTGCGAGAAGTGGTCCTTACCGCCCCGGCTGATGGGTATGCCCCGTCTGATGCGCGAAATGGTCACCAGCGTCGTGTCGAACAGCGGCACGCCCAGCACCAGCACGGGCACCATCCACGTCACGATGTCGTAGTTGTCGGGGAATCGCAGCTTTATGCCCACCGCGGCCAGCATGAATCCCAGGAAGAGCGACCCGGTATCGCCCATGAAGATGGAGGCCGACCGGAAGTTGAAGTTGAAGTACAGGAAGCCTATGCACGCCCCCACCAGCACCACCGACAGCGGCGCGATAAGGTACTGGTTGGTCAGCGTGGCGATCAGGAAGAAGAAGGTCGCGGCCACGGCGGCGATGCCCCCCGCCAGCCCGTCCATGTTGTCCATCAGGTTGAGCGCGTTGGTCACGGTGACCACCCAGCCGACAGTCACGATGTAATTGAGCACGTCATTGCGCAGGAACTCGACGCTCACGCCCGTGAAGTACAGGAGCGAGGCGGCGCCGACCTGCCCGATGAGCTTGGCCAGCGGACGCAGCGCCCACTTGTCATCCCACACACCCAGCATGGTCATCAGCGTCGCGCCGATGAGGATCGAGGCGGTCTGCTGCACGTACTCCAGGTGCCCCAGCACCAGCAGGCCGACGATCACTCCTACGTATATGGCGACGCCGCCGAGCAGTGGCACCGGGCTGGAGTGTACCTTACGGGCCGACGGCGCGTCGAGCACGTCGTAGCGGTGGGCCAGCCGCTTCACCATAGGCGTGGCGACAACCGACAGCGCCACCGCCGCCAGGAAGATTAGCAGCAGCGGGCCAAGCTGCAGCCGCGACGGCGCAGCCTCCGGTTGTGCCAGTATGTTCAGCAGCACGCCCATATTACCTGCAACTATGCGCGTCCTCGTTCCCGCGAGTCAAGTATGATCGTTACAGGCCCGTCGTTCAGCAATTCGACGTCCATGTGAGCGCCGAAGCGCCCTGTCTCGACCGTGATATCCGCCTCACGCAAGAGCTCGGCGCACCTCTCGACCATGCGCTCGGCAGGCTCGGGCGGGGCGGCGTCGATGAAGGACGGGCGGCGGCCCTTGCGCGTGTCGGCCAGCAGCGTGAACTGCGATACCAGCAGCACCGACCCGCCCACGTCCTCCAGCGCGAGGTTGAACTTGCCCTCCGCATCGGTGAACACGCGCATCCCGGCGATCTTGGTCGCCGTGTAGCGCACGTCGCTCTCGGTGTCGTCCTTGCCCACGCCGAGAAGCACCAGGAACCCCTGCCCTATCTTCCCTACAACCTCGCCGTCCACGACTACCTTTGCGTGGCGCACACGCTGGATGATGGAGATCATGGTTGCGGGCCGAACGCGGTCGTCACGGCGCCGCCTTCGCGCACCAGCATCGCGGCGCAGTAGGCGGCCATGCCCTCGCCCTCTCCGGTGAAGCCGAGGCCGTCGGTGGTCTTGCTCTTGACGTTCACGCGCTCAGGCTCGACGCGCAGCACGCGGGCGATCGCCTCCTTCATCGCGGGCGCGTGGGGCGACAGGCGTGGGCGCTGCGCCACAATCGTACCGTCCACGTTCACCACCCGCCAACCCCTCTCCCACACCTGCGCCATCGAGCGCTCCAGCATGTCCACGCTCGATATGCCCTCGAGCGAAGGGTCGGACGAGGGGAAGTGCGTGCCTATATCGCCCAGGCCCGCCGCGCCGAGCACCGCGTCTATCAGCGCGTGAAGCAGCACGTCGGCGTCGGAATGGCCCGCAAGTCCCTTATCGTAGGGCACCTCGATACCGCCCAGGATCAGCGGGCGGCCCTCAACCAGGCGGTGCGCGTCATACCCGAACCCCGCCCGGTACTCCGGCGCGCCCGTGCCCTCCACAGGCTATACCCCGGTGCCGCTGTTGCGGCCGCGAATAAGCGCCTCGGCCACCCACAGGTCGAGCGGCGTGGTGATCTTGATGTTGGTCAGGTCGCCCTCGTATACCCGCACCGGGTGGCCCGAAAGCTCGACAATTCGGGCGTCGTCGGTGACGTCTACCCCGTCCTCGCGCTGGGCGAGCAATTCGTATGCGTTGGACAGCAGGCTCGTGCGGAACACCTGCGGCGTCTGCGCGAGCCACAGGCTTGAGCGGTCGAGCGTGTCGGTGATCACATTCGAAGCGTCCACGCGCTTCACGGTGTCGGTAGCGGGCACGGCAGCGATTGCGGCGCCGTGGACGCGCGCGGCCTCAAGGCCCCGGCTGATCAGGTCGGGCGTGACGAGGGGACGGGCGCCGTCGTGTACGGCCACCCACTCGAACGCGCCGGAGCCTTCGTCGCGGGCCATCTTGCGCACGGCAGCTAGCCCCACGCCGACCGAATCCTGCCTTCGCTCGCCCCCCGGCACCATGGCGCGCACCTTCTTCCAGCCGAACTCGGAGCGCATCCCGGCCGCGCCCGTCATGTTGTCGGGGTTGACCACCAGCACGATCGCGCCTACGTCGTCGCACTCCTCGAAGGCGGCCACCGTGCGCGCCAGCACGGGCACCCCGCCCACGGTGCGGAGCTGCTTGTCAACCCCGCCCATGCGCTGGCTCTTGCCTGCCGCCACGATGATCGCCGCTAGTTCTCCGCTCAATGTGTCTCCTCGGGGAAGGATTGCCCGCCGCTAGTTCGAGTTCGGGCTCTTCCCGTTCTTCATCTGCGCGAAAATCATTCGCCCGGCCACCGTCTGCAGCACACGGGTGACCACGACGTCTACGTCGCTGTTCATGTGCCGCTTGCCGTTCTCCACGACCACCATAGTGCCGTCGTCCAGGTAGGCCACGCCCTGGCCCAGCTCCTTGCCCTCCTGGATCACATGCACGTTCATCTCCTCGCCCGGCAGCACCACGGGCTTGACCGCGTTGGCTAGCTCGTTGATGTTGAGCACCTTCACGCCCTGCAGTTCGGCCACGCGGTTCATGTTGAAGTCATTGGTGATGATGGGGCAGCGGTACGTACGGGCTATCTTGATCAGCTTGCTGTCTACCTCGCTCACGTCCTCGGCGTCGACCTCGCTGATCTGCAGGGGTACCACGGCCTCTTTCTGCAGGCGGTTTAGCATGTCGAGGCCGCGTCGACCGCGCGCCCGGCGCAGGGCATCGGCCGAGTCGGCGATGTGCTGCAATTCGTGCAGCACGAACCGGGGCACCAGCAGCGTACCGTCGATGAAGCCCGTCTTGCTGATGTCGGCGATGCGGCCATCTATGATGGCGCTGGTATCGACCAGCAGGTACTTGTCGATCTTGATCTTGTCGTTGCTCGAGGGCACGTCGGGCTGCAGCCTCTGCAGGGGCATCTCCTGGGCGACCAGCGGCGGGCGCCCGCCCCGTGCCTGCGCCTCGGGGGGCAGCGGAAAGCCTCCTGCCCGCTCGGCCTTGATAGTGTCGAGCAGGTCGCGCTTACGCAGGATAGCGGCGTAGATGCCCAGGTACGCCAGCACAAGGGTGGCCACAGTCGGGGCGACCCGGCCCAGCCAGCCGGGAAGCAGGCTCAACGGCCAGGCGAGCAGCGCGCCGAGAAGCAGGCCGACGAGCAGGCCCGCCGTGACCGACAACAGGTCGAGCGCGGGCATGCTCTTCAGGCGATTGCGCACCCAGCGGAAAGGATAGACGGTGATATAGGGGGTAACGAGCAGGCCGAAGATGGCGCCGAACAGCGTCAGGTAAGGAACGAGTTCGTTGTACGCGTCGGCAGTGCCCGCCGGGTAGATCAAGGGTGAGAGATAGAGGGCCAGCAGGAAGCCGCCTGCCGCGAACAGCAGCATGCCAATCACACGAATCGTAATGTTGAGCGACATCACTGTTGTCCTGACAGGTACCCTTCAACCGGCACAGACCGGCGGCAGTACGCCACACGCGCCGGGCCGTTGTGGGCCTGCCCTCCCACAGTAATCGACGCCCAGGGGCCGCGATTTTCGGACGGCAGTACCCTACGCGCGCACGGCTAGCCGCGTTTGTGTGATGATAGCACAAGGCGTCGAAACGTGTCAAAAGCCCTGGAACGATACGTGATGCGTGAGCCTTATCCTGGCTCGGTAATGCGGAGTAAGCCGGGGTGCTCGGGAGAGGTCACGCATCACGCATCACGACTTACAGCCCACTCACCGCATAGTATAATGTACGGTCACACATTACCCTCTCTCCGGAATCGCCATGTACGTCATCGGAACCGCAGGCCATGTAGACCACGGCAAGTCCACCCTCGTGAAAGCCCTCACCGGCATCGACCCCGACCGCCTGAAGGAAGAGAAGGCGCGGGAGATGACCATCGACCTGGGCTTCGCCTGGCTCACCCTCCCCTCGGGCAAGGAGGTGTCGGTGGTGGATGTGCCGGGGCACGAGCGCTTCATCAAGAACATGCTCGCGGGCGTGGGCGGGCTGGACGCCGCCATGCTCGTGATCGCCGCCGACGAAGGCCCCATGCCCCAGACCGCCGAGCACCTGAGCATCCTCCACCTGCTCGGCGTCGACCGGGGTATTGTCGCGCTCACCAAGACCGATATGGTGGACGAAGAGTGGCTGGTGCTGGTCGAGGAGGAGGTGCGCGAGCGCATCAAGGGCACCACGCTGGCCGGCGCGCCCATCATCCCCGTGTCGGCGCGCACCGGGCAGGGGCTTGACGTGCTCCTCGCCGCGCTCGACACGCTGCTCGACGCCACCGAGCAGCGCCCCGACAAAGGCCGCCCCCGCCTGCCCATCGACCGCGTGTTCACCATGCCCGGCTTCGGCACCATCGTCACGGGCACCCTCACCGAGGGCACCTTGCGCGTCGGGCAGGAGGTCGAGATCGTGCCGTCGGGCCTGCGCAGCCGGGTGCGCGGCCTGCAGAGCCACAAGCATAAAGTCGAGACCATCGGGCCGGGCAACCGCGTGGCGGTCAACCTGGTGGGCCTTGAGGTCGAGCAGTTGAGCAGGGGCATGGTGGTCACTCTTCCCGGCGTGCTGCGCGCCACACGCCGCGTGGACGTACACCTCAACCTGCTGCCCGACTCGCCCATCACCATCGAGCAGAACGACCCACTCGACTTCTTCTCGGGCGCCGCCGAGACCCCCGCCCAGATAACGCTTCTCGACACCGACCGCCTTGAGCCGGGCGGCACTGCGTGGGCCCAGCTTCGCCTGCGCGACGAAGTGGCCGTGGGGCGAGGCGACCGCTTCATCGTGCGCCTCGCCTCTCCCAGCATTACCGTGGGCGGCGGCGACGTGATCGATCCCCACCCTCGACGGCACAAGCGCTTCCACGACGAAACGCTGACCGCGCTCCAGACGCGTCAGCGCGGCACGCCCGAAGAGCTTGTCACCCAGGCGCTCGGCTCGACCGCCCAGGACGCCAAAGCAGTCATTGAGAAGTCGGGGCTGGAGCGCGAGCAGGCGGCCGCTGCCCTGCGCTCACTCGTTGAGAACGGCGAGGTAATGCAGCTCTCTGGCGACGAAGCGGCGCTGGAGCGCAATCCTTCTGCGGCAATGCTCATATCGACGGCAGCGTTCCGCGAAACTATGCGCCGGGCCCGGACCCTCCTCGAGCACTTCCACCGCCAGCAGCCCCTGCGCCGGGGCATGAGCAAAGAGGAGCTGCGCAACCGCCTGAGCAGCGTCGTGCAGCCCCGCGCCTTCCCGCACGTCATAGCGGCGGGCGCGGCACGCGGACTGCTGGCCGAGGACGCGACGACCGTGCGCCTGCCCGACCACAGGCCCACGTTTAGCCCGGCG
>DASTEB010000524.1:0-6225 GCA_035710025.1 Chloroflexia bacterium | reverse complement strand
GGTTGTACGTTATCGTGCTGTTCCTGCACGTAAGCTCGGCCATTGCGATGATAGCAGGGCTGATCGGCCGCGAGCTAACGCGCAGGCAGGCGCGCAAATCGGGCGACATCGACACGCTGGTAGCCCTGATGGGCGCCAGCGGGCCATTTGAGAGCCGGCTCGTCATACCCGGCTCGATGGCGATGCTGGTATTCGGCGTGATCCTGGCCGTGATGGGCGGGTGGCCCCTGTTCGGGATCCTCCAGGGAGCCGACGCGAACTGGCTGTTCGTGTCGGTCTTGCTGACTGCGGCCACTTTCCCGCTGATAGCTTTCGTTTTCCTGCCACGAGGCAAGGTGTACAAGGCGGCTCTTAGTGAGGCGGTCTCGAGAGGTCAGGTCACGGGGGCGCTTACCGCCGCCTTTGACGACAACGCCGTGCGGATCGGTCACATCGTTGAGGCGGCGCTTGTCGGGCTAGTGCTGTTCCTGATGATCGCGAAGCCGTTCTAGAGCGACGACAGCTTCGACGCGATCGCCGCGAAGTCGGCGTCGGCCTGGGCGCGGATCCGGTCGTAGGCCTCGCCTTCCTGCCGCATGATGTACGACGGGTGGTACGTCACGGTCACTTCGCTGTGCTCCATGCCTTCGATGGGCATGGGGAACTGGAACCACTGGCCGCGCTCGGTGGTCATCTTGACATCGCGGCCCATGATGGCCTTGGCCGCCACGGCCCCCAGGCACACCACCACGCGAGGCTTGAGTATGTCTAGCTCGCCCGCACGCCATATCTCGCACGCCTTGATCTCGGGCACGCGGGGCGCGCGGTTACTAACGCGCTTGCCGTTCACCTTGCTCGGGCGGCACTTGACCGTATTCGTGATCCACACCTGCTCGCGAGTGATTCCCGCCGCATCGAGCAGCGAGTTGAGCACCTGCCCCGCGCGGCCCCAGAACGGGTGGCCCGACCTGTCCTCGTCGGCGCCCGGCGCTTCGCCTATGATCAGCAGGCTTGCGGTGGGTGAGCCTTCGCCGAACACCACCTGCGTGCGAGTGGCGCACAGGTCGCAACGGCAGCAGCGCACGCCCGGCTCGCGCAGCGCGGCGATGGCGGTGGCGCGGTCGGCGGTGTAGGCAGGCCCTGCCGCCTGGTCGGGCGTGTCGGCCAGCATGTCCTCGTGCGGCACGATGATCTGTTCGACGCTTGAGTGCGGGTGGCGCTCGGGAGCCTTCGGCATTGTCTCCTCCTCAGATGTGTATAATACCCCGAAGCAAGCAATATGCCCCGTTGGGGAGTGTGAGGTGTCGGGATGGCAATAGAGCCTGAGGTTGGCCTTTCTAAAGAGACGGTGTACGACGGCAAGCTGTTCAAGGTGGTGCGCGAGAAGGTGCGCCTGGCGAACGGCAACGAACGGCCCCGCGAGATTGTGGTACACCCTGGCGCCGTGGCGCTCGTGCCGGTGGACGGCGAGGGCCGCATCCTGCTGGTGCGGCAGTACCGCCGGGCCGCCGACCGCGTGCTGCTGGAGATACCGGCGGGCACCCGCGAGCCGGACGAGGATCCCGAGACGTGCGCCCTGCGCGAGCTTCGCGAGGAGACGGGGTACCAGGCCGCGCACATCGAGCGCCTGGCCGGGTTCTACTCGGCGCCCGGCTTCTGCACCGAATGGCTTGAATGCTACTTGCTCACCGGCCTGACCGAAAGCCCGGGCGAGGCCGACGACGACGAGAACATCGAGATGGAGCGCCTGACAGCCGACGAGGCTATCGCCGCGATAACCCGAGGCGACATCTGCGACGCTAAGTCGATTTGCGGCATCCTGCTGTGGACGCAGACCCGCCTCGATCGCCGCTAGCTCGCGTCCTCCAGCCCGATATCGCGCCGGTACTGCGTGCCGGGAATGCGTATTCGCCCGACGTTTGAGTACACCTTACCGCGCGCCTCGGCAAGGGTGCCCCCGCGCCCCACGACGGTCAGCAGACGTCCCCCGGTTGCGACAACGTCGAGGCTGAACGAAAGCGGCTCATCCTGGCGAGTCGAGCGGGGGAAGAGCGTGCGAAAGATCGAACGGTTCGACGTGGGCCGCAGTTCCTCCGGCTGGATCGGCATGATCCCGGGCACCTGCGTGCCCGCGTGGAACACCAGCACGCCCTCGTCCAGCGCGTCCAGGCCCGATACCGGCAGCCCCTCCGCCCTGCCGGCCGGGTAGTTGTCCGACGCGATCACCACGCCAACCGCCGCATCGTCCGACCACTCGATTGGGCCAACGCTCGAGAGGTCGCCCTTCGCCACTGCCAGCGCGATATCTTCCAGCGGTGTCTTCAGCCGCGGAATCAACACCTGAGCCTCGGGGTCTCCGAAGCGGCAGTTGAACTCCAGTACCTTCGGCCCCTGCTCGGTGACCATCAGCCCGGCGTACAGCACGCCCCGGTACGGGGTGCCCTCGCTCGCCATGCCGTCCACGGCGCGCCGGATGATCTCGCGCTCGACCTGCTCCCACATCTCGGGCGTTACGCGAGCGGTGGGGGTATACGCGCCCATGCCCCCGGTCAGCGGGCCCTGGTCGCCGTCGAGCAGACGCTTGTAGTCGCAGGCGGGCGGCATCATCGCGACGGACTTGCCGTCGGTGAAAGCCAGCGCGCTCAACTCGAAGCCCTCCAGGAACTCCTCGATCACCACGGTCACTTCGGCGTCGTTCGGGGGCAGCGCGCCGGCGATCCGCATGCGCGACAGCTCTTCCTGCGCCTCGGCCGGGTCGGCAACGACCACCGCGCCCTTGCCCGCGGCTAGCCCATCCGCTTTGATGACGCAGGGGTAGGTCGTGTTGTCGGGGTGGAGCGCCTCGAACAGGGCGTCCATACCGTGCACCACGCGGTACTCCGGCGCGGGGATGTCGTGGCGCTTCATGAAGTCACGCGCCCACGACTTGCTCCATTCGAGCCGGGCGGCGGCCTGCGTGGGGCCGAATACGGGAACGCCGAGCATCGTCAGGCTGTCGGCGATGCCGTGTCGCAGGGGAACCTCGGGGCCGACGATAACCAACCCGATCCCGTTGTTGAACGCCCAGCCCGCTACCTGGTCGCACTGCGCCTCAGTGTCGATGGGCATGGCCAGGTTCTGGCCGAGCAGGGCGGTGCCGCCGTTGCCCGGCACGCAGTACACCTGGTCGGCGCCCTGCCCGGTTGCCAGCTTCCATACGATGGCGTGCTCCCTTGCCCCTGAGCCTACGACGAGAACGTTCATGGAGACTCCCTGCATAGCGCGTTGAAAGCGGGAATCGAGCAGCGGCGCAGCACAATAGCCGTGCCCGTTCGCCTATATGTTACAGGACGCGACGCCACGGCGCAACAGCCCGTTTATCCTATCCACCGCGCGCTGCCGTAGATGCGGCTGCACCACGCCAGCAGGATAAGCGACACGCCAACCCACACCCAGGCCAGCCACCGCGCCCGGGGCGGCAGTGCCCCCAGCCAGATCAGCCCGGGCCAAAGCGGGAGCACGTAGCGCGCCATAGAGAAGGTGATATTCGTGCTCAGCGGGTACACGATGCCGAGCGCGAGCCACACCCATTCCGACGCGAGCAGCAGCCGCCTCGCGGCAATCGCGCCCGCCAGGAACAGCACGGGAAGCGCGAGGTCCAGTACGAGGTACAGGCGGCTGCCCTGCCCGTAATACAGCACCGGGTCCTGGCCGGGCGGGAACGCGCCCGTCAGGCTCTGCCAGAGCTGCGACGCGCTCTCCCAGTAGGTGAATAGGAAGAACGACCCCTGGTGGTTCCAGCCCTTCAGCTGGCTCTCACTGAACACGAACGGGCTGCCGAAGCGCCACCAAAGGAAGCCCGCGTACAGCGCTATCCCGGCTGGAACCAGCGCGAGCCAAAGCACATCCGCCCGCCCGCGACGCAGCGACCATCCGCGCTGCGACATGTACTCCACGACGAGCGCGGGAAACACGAGCAGTCCCGCGAACCGCGTGAGCGTGGCCAGCATTCCTACAAGCCCCGAACGCAGCCAGTTGGCCGGGCCGGACGAGCGCGACAGCGTGAACGCGCCGAGCACCAGCAGCAGGAACAGCCCCTCGGTGTACATCGCCGAGAAGAAGAACGCCGTGGGCAGCGACGCAACGGCCAGCGCGACCGTGAGCGCGCCGGCCCGGCCGAGTCGCCCCGACAGCCACCTCACCAGCAGCACCAGCGCGAAGTAGAACGCAACGTTACTGATGAGCAGCCCGGCGGTGATGAGCGAGCCCCAGCGCGGGTGTCCGAAATCCCACCCAAACGTGAGCGCGCGCAGCACGTCGCTGAGCAGGCGCACCAGGAAAGGGTAGAGCGGCGCGAAGGCGACGTTGGTGCCGCCGGAAGCCGAGGGGTCATAGTGGTACGAGCCTTCGGCGATGCCCGCGTACCAGGCCGCGTCCCACATCAGCGCAAGCTCGGCCGCCCAGCCCTTGTTGCGCTCAGGCTCGACCGACGTGATGTACTGCACGCCCGAGTACGCCCCCGCCAGGGACACCAGCCGCGTGACTACGAAGATGAGCCCGGCGGCCCACCAGTCGGACGCGAGCAGGCGCGTCAACAGGCCGGCAGGTGAGGAAGCGCGCGCCGAGGTGCCCTCAGCCCCGGCCGTTTCGGTCTGCATCGCGGCTGCCCCGAGCGCCCGGCGCTACTCCCACTCGATGGTGGCGGGCGGCTTGGAGGTGATGTCGTACACCACGCGGTTGACCTTGGGCACCTCGTTGACAATTCGTCCCGAGATGCGGCCCAGCACGTCGTAGGGCACGTGCGCCCAGTCGGCCGTCATGCCGTCGGACGAGGTCACGGCGCGCACGCCGATCACGTCGGCGTAGGTGCGGTAGTCGCCCATCACGCCCACGCTCTGCACGGGCAACAGCACCGCGAACGACTGCCAGATCACGCGGTCGAGACCCGCCGCCTTGAGCTCGTGCCGCACGATCGCGTCGGCCTTGCGCAGCGTATCGAGCCGCTCCCGCGTCACGGGGCCGAGGATGCGCACGGCAAGCCCGGGGCCGGGGAAGGGCTGCCGCCATACGATCTCCTCGGGCAGGCCAAGCTCAAGGCCCACGTTGCGCACCTCGTCCTTGAACAGGTAGCGCAGCGGCTCGACCAGCTTGAAGCGCAGATCGGCGGGCAGGCCGCCCACGTTGTGATGCGTCTTGATGCGCGCGGCGTTGGGGCGCTCGGGGGTCGCGCTCTCGATCACGTCGGGGTAGAGTGTACCCTGCCCGAGGAACTCGAACTCGCCCAGGCGAGCGGCCTCGGCCTCGAACACGCGGATAAAGGTCTCGCCAATGCGCTTGCGCTTCTCCTCGGGGTCGACCACCCCATCGAGCGCGGCGAGGAAGCGGTCGGAGGCATCCACTGCCACCAGGTTCATGTGCATGTTGCGCCCGAATGTCTCGACGACCTCCTCGGCCTCGTTGAGCCGGAGGAGACCATTGTTCACGAACAGGCACACAAGGTTGTCGCCAATCGCCCGGTGCAGCAGCGCGGCCGCGACCGAAGAGTCGACCCCGCCGCTCAGCCCGCACAGCACTCTGCCGCCACCCACCTTTGCGCGTATCTGCTCGACCGAGTCCTCGATGAAGGATGCTGCGTTCCAGGTCGGCTTCAGCCCGGCCACGTTGAACAGGAAGTTGGCGAGAATCTCCTTGCCCTGCGGCGTATGAGCTACCTCGGGGTGGAACTGGATGCCGAGCACGGGGCCGCGACCCATCGCCGCGTACGGGGCATTCGTGGTCGAGGCGTACACCTCGAAGCCCTCGGGCGGCCTCTCGATGCGGTCACCGTGGCTCATCCACACCTGCAGCTCGGGGCCAAGACCGCCGAACAGGGGCGACTCTCCCGTGAGGGCGATGCGGGCCGCGCCGTACTCGCGGTGTTGCGCGGGCGACACCTGCCCGCCAAGCGCGTGCGTGATGAGCTGCATCCCGTAGCAGATGCCCAGCACCGGCTTGCCGCTCTTGAGCACGTAATCGGGTAATTGCGGCGCGCCTTCCTCGTACACGCTCGCCGGGCCGCCCGACAGGATGTATGCCGAGGGGTGCAGCCGCTCGATCTCCGACTCCGGCGCATCGGCCGGCAGCAACTCGGAGTACACGCCAAGCTCGCGCACGCGCCGGGCGATCAGCTGGGTGTACTGCGAGCCGAAGTCGAGCACCGCGACCGTGGTCTGCGCCGCGGCGGGGCTGTCCGTGGCCGCGACTCCTGTTGCGCCCTGCTCGGCCATG
>DASTEB010000523.1:0-6313 GCA_035710025.1 Chloroflexia bacterium | reverse complement strand
TCGACCGTGGGCGACTCGGTGCCGTTCTCCCAGAACGAGATCGTGCCCTGGCTCACGCTAAGCCGGGCCGCAAGCTCGCCCTGGGTCAACCCGCGCTCGGCACGCGCAGTCCTAATAGCCTGGGGTATGCTGTTGCGGGTTCGTGTCACCATTCCGGGCCATCCAATCCTCGCGCCGTGTCAGGGCCGGGCGCGTCCGCGCAGCCGCACTCGGCGCGCTCGTTCATCAGGCGGATCATCACCGATACGGCCAGCGCCTCCGCCTTCTCGATTGCCTCGCGCACCTCGGGCGGCTGGGCTGACCAGCCGGGCATCAGCTTGAGGTCTGCGAGGAAGGAAGCGGCCATCATGAGCCGCCCTGGTAGCTCGCCCATCTCGCGCGCGTAGTACTCGATCAGGGGCAGCAAGTCGGCCAGCCGCGCCTCGGCCGTTGCCCCAACGCCCCGGTCGGCGAGTTCGCTGCCACGGTTCCAGTCCATTCCCGCCTCCATAGCATGCCCCCTGCTTACTACGTGCTCTCTGCCACGGCCGCGGACTTCTCTGCCTGTGCAGAGGATAGCCGGTGTACCTCGCGCACCAGCCGCTCGACGCTCGGTTCCACCGCCCGCTCCACCTGCTCGCTCAGGCCGAGCACGAGGTCGTCTATCACGGCGGGCTGGCAGCCCAGGATGTATACCGAGGGCGGGAGCACCCCCAGAGCTTTGGACATGACGAATGCCCTGGAAGGTGTGGCGAGGTGCATGTCGGCGAGGAAGTCTTCTCGCTCCTCGGGCGGTAGGTCGACCAGGTTCGGCACCTCGGCTTCGAGCAAGTAGGTCGTGCCCGGCTCGCCCCCGCGGTCTACGGCGTCCACTACTATGAGCGTGTCGTAGCCTTCGAACAGCTCCTGCACGAGGGTCATGCCCCCGATGCCCACCTCCAGAACGGTAACGCCGGGCGGCAGGTCGGCGCGTTTTGCCAGGCGCTCGGCCACCCTGACACCGAAGCCGTCGTCGCCTTGTAGTACGTTGCCCACCCCCACGACGAGCACTCTGCGCGGCCCGCTCATCCGAGGGCCACCGGCTCTACGTTGAGGGCAAGCTGGACCTGCCCCTCCCTTACAGCGACCGGTATGACTTGCAGCCTGCCCGCACCGTTGTCCACGCGCCTGCCGGTACGGGCGTCGAAGGCGCAGTTGTGCCACGGACAGACCAGCACGACGTCGCTAAGCACGCCGCCGTCGAGGGGCAGGTCGGTGCCCGGGCACTCGTTCCCGTACGCGTAGATCTCGCCGCCCACATTGCACAGCAGGACCCGCTTTCCCTCCGCCTCGACAGCCATTAGCGAGCCGGGGGGAAGCGCCTCCAACGAGGCTACCGTAGTGAAGACCGGCCGGTTGAGCGTCCTCGCGGCGGGGCCGACCTGCTGAAGCGGGATGAAGCCGGTGGGCACTTTGCGCCCGGCCGTATCAACAGGCTCGTGTACTTCTATTCGCTCGAAGCCGGGGAAGCCCTCCCGCAGGGCGGCTTCGATCCCGCGCTTCAAGGTCATGGCGGAGCCCGCACAGCCCTGGCACGCGCCGCTGAGCCGCAGGTGCACAACGCCCTCGACAACGTCTAGCACATCGACCGCCCCACCGTGCGACTCGATGTACGGGCGCACCTGTGTGAGGGCCAAATCCACCTGCTCTCGCGGCTCGGGCTCTCCGGGCGCGAGGTCGTACAGCTGGAGGAGCATGTTGACGGCGGGGTCGTGCAGCGCCTTCTCCAGCACGGCGGGGCTGCCCGTCCAGATTAGCTCCACCAGGCGGTAGATGCCGTCGCGGTGCAGAGCGTCGATGAGGCCGAGCATCTCCAGCACCTGTTGGCGCACGGCCTCGTTGGGGTGCTGCTCGAAGCTCTGCACCAGGCTGTCGAGGCGCAGGGCTACGCTCTCCAGGGTCTCCTCGGGCACCGGCTCGATGGGGTCGGATATAGGTGGGACGGAGCTAGGTTGCATATGCCTCTACTTCCTGGGTGCGGCAGTGGGCGCAGTCTTCGGGCGGGAGGTCCTTACAAATGGGGCAGCCGGGCGGGCAGTCGCCGTGGCCTTGCTTCGTGATGCCCGAGAACTCATCGGCGAAGCGCCGCGCGCCTTCCTCGGCGCCGAATTCGGTGAAGGTGTACCGGGGTGGGGCGGCATCGCCCGCGCCGCTGTCCGCGTCCGAAGCATCTACGCGTTGGAGATAACCCTCGGCAGCCATGCGCTCCATGTGTTCCTGGAGGGACTGCTCCTCCGCGCTGAGGAACGTGAGCAGGTCGCGCGCGGTCACGGAGGAGCCGAAGCCTTCGCCCCGGTACCAGTACATCACCTGGAGGATCTCGTCGCGCCAGAACAGGTCCGAGAGCAAGGGCCTATCGTCGCGGCCACCCTCGCCTTTGTTTGCGGGGCTTTGTGGGTCCTGCGCCGTCATATCCGTGCCTCCGAAACAATTGCCGGGTGTGCGGCCTCGATCCTGGGCGGCCCAAGAGGGTCGGCGGAGAGCCCGTCAAGCGGGCCGAGCGTGAGGTCGCGCACCAGATCGACTATGCGAGTGGCAGCGGCGCTAACTGGTGCGCTCAGTTCGGCCCCAAACTCCTCTTCGCAGGGCTCGACTTCCACCACGACGACTTCGGCGGGCCACACCTTGAAGTAGCTGCCGATGATGAGGAGGTTATCTATGCCGATAATGCCGGTTACCGCCTCGCACACTCGCTGGTGTATCTCCTCCGGGTCGGGCAGCGCGCCGTCCCACCTGTAGGCGTAGACGGCTCCCGGCTCGCGGCCCCGGTTGGCGGCCGAAAGGAGCACGACGCGGCTGAAGTAGCCGGGCTTCTCTTCGAGCCATTGCACTACGTGGATAGGCCCGAAGTGCAGGTCGTGGACCTCCACCTCGACCTCGACCGGCCAGTCAATCTCCTTCAGCCGGGGCACCAGGACAGGGCCCACCGAGACATCCCGCAGGTATGGGTGACCTACGCCCCCGATCATGACGTGGCGGCTTTCACTCATCTATACCGCAGGCGCAGGTGTTGACCTCGCGCGATATCACCCGGTTCGACCCGTCAACGTGGATGTGGGTAGTGCAGGGCATACAGGGGTCGAAGCTGCGGATGGTGCGCAGTATGTCTATGCCTTTGTAGGTGTCGGGCGAGGAGAAGTTCTCCAGGATGGGGGTGTTGAGCACAGCCTCTTCGTACGGCCCCGGGTTGCCCCAGGGGTCCTTGGGGCTTGCGTTGAATGTGGAGGGCGTGAGGATCTGGTAGTTGCTCAGCGCGCCGTTGTCAATGGTGGCGTGGTGAGTGAGATAGCCTCTGCCCGCTCCCCAGAAGCCTACGCCGATGCGCATGCCCTTGCGGGGCGTCTCGAACGGGGTGTGCACCGTGGTGTGGCCCTGCTTCAACAGGTCCATGCACACCAGCCAGTTGTCCAGGGCAACCACCGTCGTCATGACAAGGTGGTACGCGCGACCGCGGTTGCGCTCGAACGCGTTCCACACGTCGGGGATCTTCCACTCCAGCTCCATAGCGGGAAGGGTGCTCTCGGGCACGTGCATCCGCAGGCTGGTGCCCGTGGGCTGGATGAAGCGTGTATGGGGCATGACGCCGCCCGCTGCCGTGGTCCACAGGCGAGCCGCGCACTCGGCCTCCATGACCTTGCGGTCCCACCTCGGCGAGGTCGACCAGGAGTACTTCTCGCGCCAGTTCTGTCCGACGGGACGGGGCTTGGTTTCTTTGTTCCACGGGTGGTGCGGGCTGATCGGATTGCCGTCGGGGTCGGTTCCGAAGCGCGGGCTGTCCCAGTTCTCGTAGTACGAGTGCTCCACGAACTCTTCGAGGCCGATGTTGAGCGCCTGCAGCTTGGTGGTGACAAGCTCGCCGTCCACTATGACACCGGGCGTGGCCCAGCGCCGCTCGCCCCATTCATTGCATTTCTCGTAGGTGCCGTCATACGCGAACGGGTCGTCCCAGATGCCCGAGTCGATCATGTTGGCGGGACGGGCGCCGACCTTCTTGTATTCGGGGTTCGCATCGTAGAAGAAGTCAACTATGTCGTCCCAGATGGCCGCGGTCTTCTTGCAGTAGTCGAACAGCTGCCGCAGGCGCGTATACACCTCGTTGAAGACGGTCAGGCTCACGGTTGTGCTCATGCCGCCGGGGATGACCGTCTCAGGGTGGGGGTATTTCGCGCCGATCATCACGTACGCTTCGCGGGCCGTGCGGGTCATTTGCAGCCCCGCGAGGTAGAGCGCACCGGTGAGGGGATTGAGGTCCACCATGATGTCGCCGACGGTCTTGTAGCCGTGGACTGCGTAATGGGGGGCGGCGGTGCGCTGGGCCTTTTCCCAGATCTCGGGGTTGGTGGTCTCGACTATGGCCTGCGAGTAGTCGGGGCCGGCCAGCAGGAACAGGTGCAGCGGATTGTCGTACCAGAACTCCAGGCCCATCATCAGGTTGCGCAGGGCGATACCGAGAGGAGGGGGAGCGACAGGGAAAGCCATCTCCATACAAAGGGCAGACACAGTGGAGTGCACGCCGCCGCACACCCCGCACGCACGGCTGCTGATGAATGCCGCGTCGCGGGGGTCGCGCCCCTTCAGGATTACCTCGTAGCCGCGGAAGAGGGTCGCCATCGAGTTGGTTTCGAGCACGCGCCGCTCGTTCAGGTCCACGACACTGTGGAACGCCAGGGCCCCCGCGACGCGCGTCACGGGGTCGAAATTGACGTTCTGGATGTGGCCGTTACGGGCGAGGAGATCTTTGATGCGGTCGGCCTGCTCGTCGAGCGACCGGGTCTCGTAGGAGTAGGGGTTGCGCACGCCTTCTTTGAGGTGCGCCTTGCCGTTCTCGTCGAACTCGATGGGTAAGTTCTTGAAGCACATGAGGTTCTCCTGAACGTATCCTTTGCTTGCTCTGGGCCCGAAGCGACAGGGGGCTAGCCCTGGGAGGGACGGACCGCATCGATAACTCTTACCAGGTTCCCGTCGGCGGCTATCAGCCCGTCGCGAACGGTGACGGCCGCGCTATTGATGCTTCCAAGGTCCTCGGCCAGCGGTGCGGTATTGTTACGGATCGCTTCCAGCCCGCCCGCGAGCTTAGCGAGGTTGTTGTTCGCACGGGTGAGGGCCACGGCGATCTGCACGAGATACGCGGCCACCACGCCCACCACGGCTACCGTAATGGCAAGGGTGAGCAAGGTCAAGGTCTTTCTCACGGCTGGGCCTCCCCGCTCTGGGCGCGCCCGTTGGTCGAGCCGCCTGAGGTGCCGGGGCCGAGTGCGGCCACGATCTCGGCCGAGTGACGCTCGATGTGGCTCCCGGCCCTGAGCAGCTTCGGGGCAACCGCGATCGTGTCCTTGAGGGCGGCCACGCTGGCGGTGTTCTCGGCGATCTTGACGCCGCCATCGAGCGCCTCGGCCGTGTATCGCTCGATCTGGCGGGCGGCGGTGAGGGCGCGGGAAAGCAGGGTAACGGCAGCAGGCACCACTCCAAAGACGGTGGCAACGAGCATGCCCGACCAGATAACGTTTACTGCCCGGCTCACGGCGAAACCTCCTTGCTCTCCGATAGGGCGTGCGCTACCGTGTGAAGGTGCGTGTCCACCTGTTTCAGGTTGTCGGCCACCATAGAAAGGCCGGCGTTGAGCTGGGTCACCTGCGGAGCCAGGTGGCTGGTTTCCTTCTCAATGGCGCGGACGCCGTAGCCGAGGCGGGCCAGGTAGCTGTTGGGCGAGCCACCGATGCTCTCAAGGGCCTTTACGATCCGCAAGAGGAAGTAGACGAGCGTGCCCGCGAAGGCAAGCACCTCCAGCGCGGAAAAGATGGCGAGTCTGACGCGCACGGCTCTAACCCTCCTGGCCCGTACTACCGGCGCCATTGCCGGAGCTTGCCGTCACGGTTCCACTGATGCGCGTGGTCGCCCCCGCGATTCCCTCGCTGGTCTTGAGCAACTCTTCGGCAACCTGGTTGGTGCGTAGCAGGAGTGGCACGTGCACGGTGTTGTTGGCGATCAGCTTGCCAACCCGCCAGATCTCGGCCGCCCCCGCGTTGATCTGCTCCGCGGTCTGCGTAAGCGTTCTCAGGAGTAAGGCTACAACCCCGATCACTACGGCTCCCACCAGCAGGCTGGCCCGCCAGTAACCCGCGATCGTGTGGTCAAGCTCGTCCTCCCGGCGTCCCCCATGTGGCTGTTTCATGGAAGCATCTCTCCTGGCAAACAGATCCTGCATCGTATGTTCCGACCCGCCGTCAGAGCGGGTGCGTTGATCCAGCACCACCGCAAAGGGCGCACCCTATCCGGTGACTTCCTCGGGTTGTTC
>DASTEB010000522.1:0-5184 GCA_035710025.1 Chloroflexia bacterium | reverse complement strand
CCCCGCCAATGTTCACGTCGTAAGGACGGAGCGCGACCTGTCGGCGCTGGTTGCGCTGCTCAGGCGAACCGGGCGCTTCACCATCGATGTGGAGTCGACCTCCTCCGATGAGATGGAAGCCGACCTGGTGGGCATCGCAATCGCCCTGCCGTCGGAAGACGACGTTGTGGATGACGGATACTACATTCCCGTCGGGCACCGCACCGGCGACGACGCGGCGACCGCGAAACCGGACAAGAACCAACTAACTGTAGAGGCGGTAAAGAAGCACCTCGGCCCGGTGCTCGCCGACCCAGCGATTAAGAAGGACGCGCATAACGCCAAGTACGACCTGAAGGTGCTAAATCGGTCCGGACTGCCCGTCGAGGGCCTGGGTTACGACACGATGCTTGCGGCGTACCTGGCGGGCGAGACGAGCACCGGGCTGAAGGACCTCGCCTTCACCAAGCTTGGCGTGCAGATGGTGCCGATCACCGAGCTGATCGGCAAGGGGCGCAACCAGACCACGATGGACCTGGTCTCCGTGGACCTCGCGGCGCCATACGCAACGGCCGACGTCGCGGTGACGGAGCGGCTGCGGCAATACTTTACGCCGCTTCTGCAGCACGACAACCTGGAGGGACTGCTGCTCGACGTCGAGATGCCGCTGGTGCCAGTGCTGGCCGACATGGAGCTAAGCGGCGTGGCGATTGACGTGGAGTGGCTGCAGCGCTTGTCCACCGACATGCACGGCAAGATCCTTGACCTGCAGGACAAGATCCACCAGGAGGCCAAGCACCCCTTCAACATCGGCTCGACCCAGCAACTTGGGCGCGTGCTGTTCGAGGAGCTGCAGCTTCCCGGCCGAAAGCGCACTCAGACCGGCTACTCGACCGACCGTGAGGTGCTCGATCAGCTTCGCGGGCTGCACCCTATCGTTGACCTGGTGATCGAGTACCGCCAGCTTATCAAGCTTAAGAACACGTATATCGACGCGCTGCCGCTGCTGGTGAGGCGCGACACCGGGCGCGTGCATACCAACTTCAACCAGGCCATCGCCGCCACGGGCCGGTTGTCGTCCAGCAACCCGAACCTGCAAAACATCCCCATCCGCACCGAGATCGGGCGCGACGTGCGCAAGGCCTTTATCAGCGGCAACTCGGGCAGCAACCGCCTGTTCGAGGAAGAGAGTTACCTGCTTGCGGCCGACTACTCGCAGATTGAGCTGAGGCTGCTGGCCCACATGGCGCAGGAAGAGCTTCTAATCTCGGCGTTCGAGCAGGGGCAGGATATCCACGCGGCGACGGCTGCCGAGGTCATGGGGATTCCAATTGACAAGGTCGACCCCGACTCGCGGCGGCTCGCCAAGACGATCAACTTCGGCGTGCTTTACGGCATGGGCAGCTACGGGCTCGCCCGCGACTCGGGCCTGTCCCAGCAAGAGGCCGCCAAGTTCATCGAGCTGTACTGGTCGCGCTACCCGGCGGTGCGCCGCTTCATGGACGATACACTGAAACAGGGACGCGAGCGTGGGTACGTAAGCACGCTGTTCGGCCGCCGCCGATATATGCCGGAGCTTCGATCGCGAAATGGCGGAATACGCCAGCAGGCCGAGCGCATGGCCATCAATGCGCCCGTGCAGGGCACTGCCGCCGACATCATCAAGATTGCGATGAACACGCTGTGGCGGCAGCTAGGCGACGGCGGCTACCGGGCCAAGATGCTCCTGCAGGTACACGACGAGCTGCTCTTTGAAGTACCCGCCTCGGAGGTACAGGCTGTGGGCGACATGGTGTGCAAAACGATGGAGAGCGCCATGGAGCTAAGCGTGCCCCTGATGGTCGAGGTGAAGTACGGTAAGAACTGGGGCGAAATGAAGCCCCACGCTACCACTCGCTAATGACCACGCGGGGGCAACCGAAGCGCCCTGCCTCGCGCCCGAAGCAGCCCGGCGGGGGAGAACACAAGCGGCCGGCCAAGGCGCCGCCAGGGGCCGCCCGGGCGCTGCGCGGCCTGCGCCAGGCCCCCGCCACCGTACGTGAGAAGTTGCCGCTGCTCCGCCCCGGCGTGTTGCGACGAGGCTCAGAGCCGACCGTGGAGGGACTCACGCCCGAGGCTGCCCTGCACGCGTCGTCCAACTTCCGCAAGGGCGTGCTGAACGGCGTCGTCTTCACGATGATCGAGGCGCTCATCGCCCCGTCGCTCGTGCTCGCCTGGTACATCAACGGGCTTGGCGCGCCCAACGCGCTTGTGGGCCTGCTCCCGGCCATCCTCGCAGGCGGTTGGTTTCTGCCCCAGATGTTCGTGGCGAGCCGCGTGCAGGGCCGCCCGTACATGAAGGCGTTCTACCGAAACGTGGGCATCGCCCGCGCCCTTTTCATGGCCGTGCTGGCGGTGCTCACGGTCGTTTTCGCGGCGCAGCCTGTGGTCCTGCTCGTCGTGTTCTTCGCGTTCTTTACGTTGTATTCGTTTTCGGCTGGGATCAGCGGCATCCCGTGGTACGAGATGATCAGCAAGACGATCTCGCCCCGGCGGCGCGGCACCTTCTTCGGGCTGCGCAACTTCTGGGGAGGCCTTGTGGCGCTGGGCGTTGCGGCGCCGGTGGGCGCTATCATGTCGGAACAGATCGGGCTGGCCTTCCCTTACAATTTCGCCCTGATATTCGGGCTCACCGCAGCGGCGGTGCTGGTGGGTGTGTACGCCTGGTCCTCGATTCACGAACCAGCCGCGGCGACGACGGCCAAGCCCATGAGCGTCCGGCAGCTGTTCCGGCGAGGGCGCGAGGCATTTCGCACCGACCGCGATTACCGAAGCTTCATGGTTGCCCGGGTGCTAATTTCTTTAGCGGCAATCGCCGACCCGTTCTACGTAGTGTACGCCAAGAATGTGCTCGGTGCCCCCGCCGCCACCGTCGGCCTCTACCTGGGCGCAAGCTCCGTCGCTTCGCTGCTGTCCAACTTCTTCTGGAGCCCGCTCTCCGACCGCGCAAGCAATCGGACGGTCATGACCATGACCGTGCTCGCAACCGCGCTCGTGCCGCTGACGGCAGTGGCTATCTCGCTGTTTGTGGGGCAGGTCGATAACACGTTCTTGTTCACCTCGTTTACGCTTGTTTTCGTACTTGGCGGCCTGGCCGTGGGCGCGTCTCGAATCGTAAACAACAACATGCTCCTTACGGTGGCACCGCCGGCCGAGCTGGCGACCTACGTCGGCTTTTTGAACACCGTGCTCGGGGTGGTGATCTTTGTGCCGGTGCTCGGGGGGCTGTTGACTGACCTCGTGGGTTACGAGCCGTTGTTCCTGACTTCGGTGGGGCTGGCCGGCCTCTCCTTGATAGCCGCGACCAAGATGAGCACCCGGCGTCCGGTTTAGCGGGCGTACTTCGGCGGCCCGTGCAGCCGCCATCACACGCTAACAGGAGGCAATATGCGCACAGTACGTATAGACGGCAGAGCGCCGGACGAGCTTCGCCCGGTGACAATTACGCCCCATTACCAGCAGTTCCCCGCGGGATCCGTGCTTATTGAGTGCGGGCGCACGCGAGTGATCTGCGCGGCAAGCGTCGAGGAGCGCGTGCCCTCGTGGCTGCTTGGCAGCAAGAAAGGTTGGGTAACGGCTGAGTACTCGATGCTGCCCTCGGCCACTCCCGGCAGGAGCCAACGCGAGGGGCCGGGAAGCCGCCCGCAGGGGCGCACGCAGGAGATACAGCGGCTCATCGGGCGGTCGCTGCGCGCCATCGTAGACCTGTCGGCGCTCGGCGAGAGGACGATCACGCTCGATTGCGACGTGATCGAGGCGGACGGGGGCACGCGCACTGCTTCGATCACGGGGGCGGTCGTGGCGCTCGGGCTGGCGATAGACCGCCTGAGGGAAGACGGGTTACTCAAGAAGGGCGGCCCGGCCGTTTTCAAGCAGCTGCTGGCGGCGGTCAGCGTGGGCATAGTGGACGGCGTGCCGATGCTTGACCTGAACTACCAGGAAGACAGCCGGGCGCAGGCCGACTGCAATGTGGTGATGACTGCATCCGGCGGACTTGTCGAGGTGCAGGCCACGGCCGAGCGTAAGGCTTTCACCCGCCCGGAGCTAGACGACCTGCTCGACCTAGCGAACAAGGGCATCGGTGAGCTTGTGGCGATTCAGCGGCAGTACCTTCGTGCGTAGCGGCGGATAACCTTGACACTGCTATTATCAAGTTTGGTATACTTGCACATATCAAACACGAGAACAGGAGTCAGGGTATGAACCTGCAGAAATATACCGAGAAAGCCCAGGAAGCTATTCTCACAGCAAAAGAGATGGCCGAACAGGCCGGGCACAGCCAGATCGAGCCTGTGCATCTGCTTGCCGCGTTGATCGAGCAGCCGGAGGGCGTGGTTCCTCAGGTGCTTGCGCGCGTCGGCGTGGACAGCGGCTCGCTCATGCAGAGCGTTCGCAGCGAGCTGGAGAAGCTGCCCAGGGTTTACGGCGCATCGTCCGTGTACCTGTCGGGCCAGATGAACGACCTCGCACGCCGGGCCGAGAGCACGGCCACCGGCATGAAGGACGAGTTCGTCAGCACCGAGCACCTCTTGCTCGCCATGCTGGACGATGCCGACAGGTCAGCGGCGGCGAAGCTGCTGCGGGGCACCGGATTGACACGCGACAAGCTGCTGGCCGCGCTCGCCCAGATCAGGGGTAACCAGCGCGTTACCGACCAGAACCCAGAGGGCAAGTACGCGGCGCTCGAGCGATACGGCCGAGACCTGACGGACGCAGCGCGCAAGAACAAGCTCGACCCGGTGATCGGGCGCGACGAGGAGATCAGGCGAGTGATCCAGGTGCTGCTCCGGCGCACGAAGAACAACCCCGTTCTTATCGGCGAGCCGGGCGTGGGCAAGACCGCCATAGTCGAGGGGCTAGCTCAGCGCGTGGTGCGTGGGGACGTGCCCGAAGGGCTGAAGAACCGCCGCGTGGTCGCGCTCGACCTGGGCGCGATGGTTGCGGGGGCCAAGTACCGGGGCGAGTTTGAGGAACGCTTGAAGGCCGTGCTGAAAGAGATTGCCGAGGCTGAAGGCGAGATCATCGTCTTCATTGACGAGCTGCACACGGTCATCGGGGCGGGCGCCGCCGAGGGCGCGATGGACGCCTCCAACATGCTCAAGCCGATGCTGGCGCGCGGCGAGCTTCACGCCATCGGCGCGACCACGCTGGACGAGTACCGAAAGC
>DASTEB010000521.1:0-3848 GCA_035710025.1 Chloroflexia bacterium | reverse complement strand
AAAGGCAATCAGTACAAACCAGCCCGCCCGCAAGCGACCGGGGTTGGCCGACCCACTCGCCCGACCCCGAAGCGAGCCCGCGAAGGCGGGCGACATAAAGTAGCCCAGGGCTTGCGCCCTGGGATGAGCGCCATATTAGATCCAAGCCCGCGAAGGCGGGCGACGTCGAACCGCGCCGGGCGCAAGCCCGGGCGGCACCAATTATGCCGCACTCTAGCCTCCACAAGGAGGCCTAGACCCGAGAGCCCGCCTTCGCGGGCCGGGGGTTTTGTTGAGCCTCATCCCAGGGCTAGCGCCCTGGGCTATTCTATGCCGCCCGCCTTCGCGGGCTCGCTTGGGGGCGCGGCGAATGGAGTTGGTCTGCCTGAAGCACGGTCTCTCGGCTACAGTATGCCGCCCACTTCGAAGGCTCTTGTACGGAGTGCGGGAGGCTGGCGCGGGTAGCGTCCGGCGTTTCTCGCGATCGAATCGCGGTTGGCCTTGGTCCCCCACCTGCACACAAAACGAGCCGCCCCAAAGTCCGGAGCGGCTCGTTCTATTCCTTTATAGGGAAGATGTTACCGCGCCGCGAGCCCTACCATCCCAACGGGGAGGCCGGTCACCGCGGCTAGCTCGGTGAGGCTACCGTCCGCGTTCAGGGCGAAGGGCACGATCTCGTGGCTGCCCGCGGTCAGCACGTAGAGGTACCGGCCGTTGGCGCTGAAGCCTGCGTCGATGGGCGCGCTGCCGGCACCGGTGTCGCCTGCCCGCGAGTCGAGCAGGGTCAGGCTGCCGTCGTGCGCGATAGCGTACCCGCTGACCGAGCCGCTGCCCGCGTTGGTCGTGTAGGCATACCTGCCGTCACGGCTCACAGCGGTCCAGCAGGCGGCCGTCTGGTGCGTGGGCACCGACGGGCTGACAACCCCGAGCACGCCGTTTGAGAGCAGGGTGTAGGACGACAGCGCGCTCGCGTTCGCCGCCCCGCCGAACGCTTCCGACACGAACACGCGCCCCAGGTTGTCGAACGCGAACCCGAACGGGGTGATGCCCGACGAGGCCGTTACGACCGCCGGGCCGGGGAGACCGTCGAGGCCGACCGGGAACGTGACGATATTGTTCGTCGCCTTCTCGGTCACGACCAGCACGTCGCCGATCGGGTCGAACTCCACCTGGGCGGGACCCGTGTCTGCGGCGCTCAGGGCGCGGGTCGAGCCCGGAATCGGGTTGAGCGTGCCGTCCTTGCCGACCCGGAAGCCGGTGATGTTGTTGGGAACGCCCGCGTTGAGCACGTACAACAGGTTGCCGTGGCTGGTGAGGCTTATCGGGCGAACGCCGCCGGACGGCACGCGGTCGATCAACGCCAGCTCAATACCGCCGTTGTACACCTCCAGCACCGAAACGTCGTTGCTGCCCGCGTTCACGGCGAAAAGCCAACGCCCGTTCTCGCTGAGCACCACCGCGCCCTGAGAGCCGAGGCCCGTGCCGGTGCCCAGCCCGCCGGTCGAGACGGTGCCCGCCGGGACTAGCTCGCCCGAGGGCAAGCGGTCGAATACCGCCACAGCGTTCCCCGCGGCGGAGTTGGTGAGTGTGTATACCGAGCCGGGTGCCGCGCTCGCGGAAGCGCCACTCTGGGCGAAGGCGAAGGACGAGACGAGGAGCGCCACCGCACTAAGGTACCTGATAACCGATAGTATCCGTGTCCGAGACATTTCTGCTTTTTCCTCCACGTTATTTGTGCGCCACATTGTGTGGCTCGCGCTGATTTGCGGAACCTTGTTATGTTGTGGTGCGGCTGCGGTTCCCTGGTAGGCCTATCTTCGCACGTGGACTTTACGTGCGCGTGAATCCGCTTACGGAACGGTTAGCGGTTCATTAACAGGCGATACAGAGTCTTTAGTGAGCCGTAATTGTTACACTCGCCGCGCAGCAATTTCCAACGCAGGTGACGCAAAACCGCCACCCCTTGTCGGGATGGCGGCTGCAGGCGGCGGGGAATGAGGGGCAGACAATCCGTTGTGTAACGCGGTGCGTATGTACTAGTAACAACGCTAGAGACACACGAGAGATGTTTCCGCTCCTTCCTCCTCCTCAGTGATGAACCCCCGCGACGGGCTGTCGACGGGGGTTCTCATTTGGTGCGGGTTGTGACGGCTGCTCCCTTACTGGCCCAGGAACCAACCCATGCCGGGGAACAGATTATTGGGCGCGGGGTACGAGCCGCGCAGCTTGCCGATAGTGTAGGGGTCCTGGGGCTGGCTGCGCGAGTTCATGAGCGCGAAATGCAGGTGCAGAGCGCCGCGCGCCCCGGTATCGCCCGCCCAGCCGAGGAACTGACCGCGCTTCACCGCGACGGTGCGCGACTGCGAGCCTTGCGGAATGTCTTCCGAGATAGAGGCAAGGTGGCCATAGTAGGTGTAGTAGATCTGGCCGCCCACCTTGTGCTCGACCCACACGGCGTTGCCCTGGCGCGAGGTGCAGTTGCCGCACGCCTTGCCGTCGGCCGCCGCGATCACGGGGAAGGTCTTCCAGCCGCGAACGCCGCTGTACGAGCCGTTGATGTAGTCGATGCCGCCGTGGAAGCCGCCGCCGTTGTAATACCAGCCCGACAGGATGTTCATGTTGCCGTTAGGCTCGAACGGCAGGCTGAGGAACTGGGCCGAGGCCTTCTGAACAGGGGCCGCGCCGCGGGAAGCGCCAACGGTCTCGACCGGGGCGGACGCGATGAACGAAGCGACCATAATAAGGGCCGCCGCCGCGGGAGCAAAGTAGGAGCGAAGGGTGGAGGTAGAGGTGGTGCGTGTGGGTGTGTGTGGCTTGCGGGCGAGAAGAGAAACGCCTGAAAAACGCATGGCGATGATACCTCCGGATAATGGTGCTGCGAGGGGAAGTGGCGCAATAAGCTACGCCGGAGCGTAATAGCTCAGGAGCAGTCGAGCGGATTATAGCAACGGGTCATACTCCATTGCTACAGATTTTGGCGTCCGGAGGCGCTTTTACGAAGCGATTTACGCTATGTTACGTACACATTACGTAAAGTTTGCTACGTATTTTTCCGCAGTACGATTAGGTGGGTATTAGGAAGTACCGGGGCGGAAGGTACCGAAGAGGGCTATCGAGCGAGAAGAATTGCCTTCACCTGGGCGGCGATCTCGGCAGGATTATACTGGCTACGTGCGGGCACGTGAAGGATAGGCATGCCCGCGGATGTCAGCGCGCTGTCTACGAAAGCGTCGCGCTCTTGGCGATCGGCGCGCTCGTGTGACGAGTCGTCCAGTTCAACGACCAGTGCCGGGGAGAGTGTGTCGCACGTGCACACGAGGAAGTCGACGTGCTTGGCGCTGATGCGGTTGTAGTGCGACTGCCAGCTTTCGGTGCCCTTGCGCACCTTCACCACGTCGGCCAACCGGACTTTAGGAAAGACAACAAGATTCGGCGCGACGGCCCGGTGCAGCACCTCGTAGAAGGAGCGCTCGGCACGCGAGAGAAGATAGGCCCGCTTTTCATACGGGAGGGCACCAACTCTGCCGGACGAGCGCCCCAGGGGAAGCAGGGTACCCGCGAGAGCCAGGATAACAACGGCAGCGACGACGATCCACAGCAGGTTATCCAACTTCCGTCTCCTCTCACACGCAAGTAGGTAAGTGCGTACCCAGGCCCGGCATAGCGCACGGGTCCTGTGAGCAGCACGAGTATACACGACCGGCAGTAGTGTGGCAACCAAACACCTGGGCAACCGCCCGTATCTGGGCGCGGACCTTGCTTACGTACCTCCTTTCGGATTACCCTGAAGGGTAGCGGCGTGCCGGGGCGCAACCTCACGTCCCCCGACCCCGCGGCGCTCTTCGCACGAAAGGAGCCTGCAATGGCAT
>DASTEB010000520.1:0-16554 GCA_035710025.1 Chloroflexia bacterium | reverse complement strand
AGCGTGGTCAGCTCGGGGTAGAGGGGTACCGTCTCGGGGAGGTAGCCTATTCGGCTGCGTGCCTCCAGCGACTTCTCATTGACGTCGAAACCTGCGACTCGCACCGTGCCCGACGTCGGGGGCAGGTAACCCGTGATCATGCGCATCGTCGTCGTCTTGCCGGCGCCGTTTGGGCCAAGGAAGCCCAAGATCTCGCCCGGCTCAACGTTGAAGCTGACGTCGCGCACGACAGGGACGTCGCCGTAGTACTTCGTCAGGTGCTCCACTTCAATCATGCAGAGCGTTCCTCACTTTCAGGGCGAAATTTCCTTGCCAAATGAATATGCCAAGGGGGAACAGGATATGTCGCCGCATATTGCAGACAACGGCTCATTGTACAAACGCACGCGCCACTTGTCAAGAAAACGGCGCGGAAAAGGAGTGGCTCGGATGCCACTCCCCACGCCGAGCTGCAAATTGGCTATCGCCCGGCCGTCTTGTAGTAGCACGACCAGTGGCTCTGCATCCCGATACTCCACGCCTTTGCGGTTGCGTAGATCTGCGCCCGGGCGTCCCAGATGCTCTGGCTCCGGTACGGGTTCCAGCTGCCGCGCCAGGTGGTCGGGGCGTACTGGAACAGGCCGAGCCACGCGCCGCGTCCACCCGAGGCGCGGGAATTGCCGCTCGACTCGCACAACATCACACGCCACATCTTGTCCACAGTCTGGGGGTAGGGATACATTCGCTTCGCGTCCAACATCCAGGCACGGTACTGGGCCAGCCGCTGGGACTGCGCCAGTCGTTGGGACTGTGCCGTGCTGTTCGCATTGGCGGGTTGCCCGCCCGCCAGAACGCCGAGCACCGCCATCAGCGCGACCGCAGCCGCCAGAAGGCGCACGCGCGCCCTTGCTCTCGCTCCAAGCATCGTTACTCTCCTTGCATTTTGTGCGAAGCCCCGGTCTTAGCTGCCCGCCGGGACTCCTGCAAGATAGTAGCAACGTGCTCAAACCTGTGTCAATACTACAGGCGGGTGTATGTGCGTGGGCGCGGCGAAAAGATACGCTAAATTACGTAGCCGCCTCGCGGAGCCTGGCCACCAACCCCGAGTGGCGCTTGCGCCCGCCGTCGTTCGCGACGGCATCGGCCAGCGTGTCGGGCGACCCGACCAGCACGACTAACTGCCTCGCCCTGCTGATGGCAGTGTAGACCAGATTTCGGCGGAGAAGGCGCTCGTGTTGGTGCAACACCGGCATGATCACGCAAGGGTATTCGCTGCCCTGCGCCTTGTGCACCGAGATGGCGTAGGCGTGGGTAAGCTCGTCAAGCTCCTGGAAGCTGTACTCGGCCGTCCAGCCCGACTCGAACGCGACGTGCAGACTCTGGTCCTCCAGGTCGATCCGCGTGATGCGGCCAACCTCGCCGTTCGCCACCTGCCTGTCGTAGTCGTTCACCACCTGCATGACGCGGTCACCCACGCGGAATATGTGATTGCCGTACCTGCGCTCGTCCTTGAGCGAGTCGGGCGGGTTGAGCACGGCCTGCAGGTTCGCATTGAGCGCGTCCACGCCGCAGACGCCCGCGTACATGGGCGCGAGCACCTGGATGTCCTCCATCGGGTCGAGGCCAAACTTGGCGGGCACTCGCTGCGACACGAGGTCCACGATCAATGCCGCCGCTTCGGCGGGGTTGGGTTGGCGGAAAAGATAGAAGTCCGTGATGCTCCGGCCGTAAACAGGCGCTTCGCCCTGGTTGATGCGGTGCGCGTTCGACACGATAGCGCTGCCCTCAGGCTGGCGGAATATGGTCTGCAGGCGGCACACAGGCACGGTACGGCTGTCTATAACGTCGCGCAGGACCGATCCCGGCCCGACCGGAGGAAGCTGGTCAGCGTCGCCCACGAGCACAAGATGCGCGCCCGCGGGCACGGCGCCAAGGAGCGCTGCCGCAAGCTGAAGGTCCATCATCGAGGCTTCGTCAATTATGACCACATCGGCATCAAGCGGGGCGCGTACCTCGTAGGCGCCGCCCGGGCGCAGCTCCAACAGCTTGTGGATGGTGCTTGCGGGCGCGCCTGCAGCCTCGGTCAATCGCCGTGCTGCGCGTCCGGTCGGCGCGGCCAGCACCACCGTGCCGCCCCTGGTCTGCACGAGCCGAACTATGCTCCGCAGCGTGGTCGTCTTGCCCGTGCCCGGCCCGCCCGTAATGACCGATACCCGGTGGGTGAGTGCGATGCGCACAGCCTCGCGCTGCTCGCGCGTTAGCTCGAAGGCATCGGCGCGGCTAAGGTACGTCCAGATAGTCTCCCAGTCCTGCTGGCGCGTGCCGCCCAGCCGGTCGCGGCCAAACTGCAGCCGGGCCAGTGCCTCGGCAACCGCGTGCTCGGCGGCGTGCAAGTCGGGCGGATACGCGACAGGCCCCGGCGCGCCAACGGGGTGTTCCAGATGCACGACCCCCGAGTCTGCCAGGCGCGGCAGCGCCTCCACCAACTTCTCTCTCGGCAGCGACAGGAGCGCCGATGCCCTCGTGAGCATCCCTTCGACGGGCATGAAGACGTGCCCTGCTCCCGCCGCCTGTCCGAGCACGGTCGCTACGCCCGCGCCAATGCGCTGTAGCGAGTCGCGGGGGACGCCCGCGCGGGCGGCCATGCTGTCGGCCACCTCGAACGTGATGCCGTACACTTCCGCCGCCAATCTGTAGGGCTGCCCGCGCACAATGGCCTCGGCTGCCGTGCCGTACTTGCGAAGAATGCGCACAGCCAGAGCGACCGGCAGGCCGTAGTCCTGCAGGAAAGCCATCAGGTCGCGCAGTGTCCGGCGTTCTGCCCATATCGCCGCGATTGCCTGAGCGCGCTTGGCCCCCAGACCCGGCACCTCGACCAACCGGTGAGGCTCCGAGTCGAGCACGTGCAGCGTCTCCAGGCCGAAGGTGTTGACGATGTGCTCGGCCATCGTCGGGCCGACGCCCTTCAGCAGCCCCGACCCGAGGTACTTCTTGAGCGAGGCCAGCGTACCCGGCGCGGCCGACTGGTAGCGCACGACCATCAGCTGCCGGCCGTACTGAGGGTGGTTCTGCCAGTGCCCCTCAAGTCGCAGCCCTTCGCCCACGGTTATCGCGGGCATGAACCCGGCAATGGTAGTGAGCTGTTTCTGGCGCGGCACCTTCAGCCTGGCGACGGTGTAGCCGTTCTCCTCGTTCACGTAGGTGATCCGGTCGATCACCCCATCGAGCACGACGATGTCGCCGTCGCTGTGGGCGCGGCCGGTGGCTTCGCTTTGGGTTGCAGGCAAATCCGCAGTCATCGTCAATCAGCCGTTCCGGTCTGGTCAGAGTGCACGCTGCCCCGGGACGCAGCGGCGCCGCCGGGGCAGTGAAAAGCAGGTTAAGCGGGCCGCGGGCGGCTAGAACGGCAGGTCTTCGGGGTCGTCCTCGATCACCGCCGTGGGCCGTCGTCCGGCCGTGCGCCTTGCCGGGGTTGCGCCATTTGGCTCGGCATCGCCTGCCGGGGCGCGGCCGTTCGTCTGCTCCGCCTCGACTCCCTGCTCGCGGACAGAGCGCGAGTCCAGCATAAGCATATCAGACGCGACCACCTCGGTGCGATAGTGCTTCGCGCCGTCCGCTTCCCAGGAGCGCGTGTGCAGGCGTCCCTCGACGAATACGAGCGCGCCGCGCACAAGGTACTCGGAGCAAATCTGCGCGAGCTTGTCCCAGGTCACGATCGAGTGCCACTCGGTCTCTTCCTGCTGCTGGCCGTCCTTGCCGGTCCACTGCCGGTTGGTGGCCAGGGAGAAGGTGGTAACCTGCATTCCGGCCTGCGTGTAACGGGTCTCGGGGTCGGCGCCGAGCCGCCCGATCAGCTGTACTTTGTTCAATGTCCTCGCCATCTCTCTAACACCTCACACTAATCTCTAAACTCTGCGATAGCCGGCGGGGCAGCACAGCCTGCCCCATTGCACTACCCTGCGCGGGCAGTGCGCTGCGAATCGAGGCGGTCGATCCGCCTGTCGCTCGCGCCCCCCTCGACGGCCCGAAGCGGGGGCCTGCCGGGCTGCTCAGTCCTCGAGCCTTGAGCAGCTACATGGGGACGGCGCTGCGGCTCGCCCGCGTCCCTCGAGGCTGAGCCGCCGGGCGCTCTACCGAGCAATTTGGCGCTAAGCTCCTGCACCCGTGCCTCCACGATCTGGCGGTGGTACACCGTCTCGTGAGCGCGAATGTAAGCGTCTACGGCCAGCATCACGCGCATAAGGTCCATTTCGGTCATGCGCATACTGAGCCGGGAGGTCGGCTCGCCCGCTGGCTGGACGGCGCCCGTCTGACTGCGGCGCCCGGGGCCGTTGGCGATGGTCAGGCGGTACGGCATTCGCGCGAAGCGCCCGCCGTCACCCTCGTCCCACTCGACCGTGACGGTACGGCTCTCGATCATGCCGTCATCGCGCTGGCTGCCGCCGAACTTCTCCCAGCGGCCGCCCGTGACCGAGGCGAACTGACGCTGCGTCACGAGATGAGCGAGCAGGCGCATCTCGCTCATATCGAGCCAGCCGGTGGCGTGGCCTGTCTGCCGGTTGGTCGCGGGGTCGTATCCCGCAATCTCGACCTTGATCTTTTCGATCCTGAGCGCGTCGTACACGTTCAGGAAATTCTTGTTGGTCGCGTAGACGAAAATCTCGGGCGAAAGCCTGCCACTTCTCTCACGCTCTTCCACAATCTGACTCCTTTCTCAACTCTCTGACACGCCTTACCCTGTCGCCGCGCAGCCCTATGCGGCCTTCTGTTGTGCGGCCGATTCCTCAACGAACCCGCAGAGCACTACCGCCTCGACGTGGGTACACGCCGGGATGCCGCACTCGCACACCAGGCGCTCCCCGGTGTGCCGCACCTCCCTGGCGCGCTCGTCGCCCGTTCGCACCAGGAAGCCGTCGCGGGTGCCCGTGACGCTGATGCGGGTCAGCCCGGGCCGGGCCTTGCTTCCCCGTTCACTGTCGTACATATGTGCAGACTTCCCTTCTGAACGTTTGTTCTATTATAGCACCGGCGTTCTAATTAGTCAATGGGTTGGGTGTGGAAAAGTCGGAAGAGGACGCAAGAAAGGGAAGCCGTTTGGCTTCCCGTCCGACGTAATTCGCGTGCCTGGCTACTCTGGTGGCAGACGCAGCAGCGCGACCCGCAGCGCGCGTTCGGCGGGCAGCACGATGGTGCCGTGTACCAGCGTGCGCCGCGCGTTCTCCACGTCGCCGGTCGCGGCCTGCGCCCTCGCGAGAGACACGAAAGCGACGGGGCTGAGCTGGTAGCGCTCGGCAAGCTCGCCGATATCGAGCACGGCCCCGGCGCGCAGGGCCAGCAAGAACTCCGACATACTGGAGCCTTCCCGTCCCGCCGCGGCCAGCGACATCGCGCGCTCGACGTGCAGGCTCGACCGGTCGGTTTCCAGCATCAGCAAGTTCGGCTCTCTCCGCGAGGAAGCGAGCGAGCCGAGCGCACGGGGCGTCGGGGCGTAAGGTCGGATTTCCCAGGCTCGCTCGGCCGGCCCGTCAACATAGTCGGCGAGTCGTTTCCGAGAAGTAAGTCTGCGAATACCGACCGCAGCCAATCCGACGAACACGGCCGCACCGAGGCTAAGCGGTAGCAACAGCCCGCTCGACGAAGTTGGCGCCGACGTGGTCGGCACGGCGCGCAGCGGCTCCGCCTGGGCCGCACGCTCGGGCTGGCTGATCGAGCGCACGGCGCCACCCTGCGCCCCTTCGGGGTGCTGCTGAACGGCGGGGGCCGCGCCGCCGCCTTCGGCCATCGGCATCACCACGGGCACCGGCACGGGCGGCGACGACGCCGCATTGACCAGCAGCCACGACACCGTGTCGCGCATGCTGATGGCCAGGCGCTCTTCCTTGGGGTCGTCGGGGATGGCCGCAAGCTTGGCGAAGCCGTGGTCCAGAAGGGCCGCGCTGTCCGAGTACCAGTGCGGAGCGTTGAGCACCACCGAGATAAGCCTGTGTCCTCCGCGAGTTGCCGTGGTCACGAGGCACAGCCCGCAGTCGTCGGTCCAGCCGGTCTTCACGCCGTCGGCGCCGTCGTACCGCGTGAGCATCTCGTTAGTGTTGAGCAATCCGTGGCCGGGGGCATCGTACGCGACGCTCGAGACTATCTCGTTGAAGGCCGGAATGTGCAGCGCGTACCAGGTCAGGCTCGCGAGGTCGTAGGCCGACGAGTAGTGGTCGCGCATGTCAAGGCCGTGCGGGTTGCGGAAGTGGCTGTTGTACAGGCCAAGTTGCTCCACGCGCACGTTCATCATTTCGGCGAAACGGTCGACCGGGTCGCCCGCGTTAGGGTCCGGCGAGCCGAGCTTGCCGCCGAGATAGCGCGCCACCGCCATGGCCGCGTCGTTGCCGGACGGCAACATAACACCGTACACCAGGTCACCTAGCCGCTGCCGCTCTCCCGCGACGAGACCCATTGACGACTCGCCGACCTGGTCTTCCGGCTCGACAGTTACGACGTCGTCCAGGTTGCCGTACTCCAGCGCGAGAATCGCCGTGAGGATCTTGGTCAGGCTGGCCGGAGCGATGCGCTCGTGGGGGTTGTGCGCGTACAGAAGCCGCCCGGAGGGATACTCGACCACAACCGCCGCACTCGCGTCGATTACCGGCGGGATGATCACCTGGCGCAACGGCGCCGCCGCCGCCACTGACGGCATACACGCAAGCAGCGCGAACGAGAGGGCCAGTATCGTCGAGAAGAGGCGTCGAGCGGCCGGGGCGAGCATCAGGTTCCTCCGAATCACGGCAAAGACAATCCGGCGCCTGCTGCAAAGGGGCGCAACAGGCGAAGGCTGTTCTGAGTATACCAGCCGCGCTCAGAATCGGCTAATGGTTTCCACCGGATGTGGAAAAACCACGGCAACTTCGGGCCTATAGAGGCTCGCTATCGAGGAACCGGTCGAGGTAGGGCTGCAGGCACTGGATGATCTCGCACAGGCGGGCCGCGGTGTCGGCCACTCGCTCGTCGCTAAGGGGGTACATGGGCCGCACTTCGTACAGACGCGTCCAGCCCTTGTCCCATTGCTCCAGCCAGATGCCGTCTCCAAGCTCCTCCTGGATTTCCAGCAGACATCCCGCAAAGTAGCCGTAGAGCCGCGCATTTACCTCCGGCAGGTCCTCGAAGTGCAGGCCAAGCTCGAGCAGGTTGCGTCCGTGGTGGAGCCACAGCTCATAGTGAACGGACTGCGGCGGCCGGCACCAGAACTTGGCAAGGTGCGACCGAGCGGCTCCCTGGACGTGTAGCGGGGACTGCTCGAAGTAAGCGAGAACGTCCCTGGTGACAGCGCGCACGAAAGCAGGCGGGATGTAGCGCGGGGACGAAGCCGCCGACTCGCCCAGGTACGGCGAACCGCGCTCCTCGGAGTCCTCATCACGGCGGGCAGACGGCCTCACACGGGCACCTTTACGGGCGGGCCGAACCGGACAGCCCAAGCTCCGACAGCCGCTGCTGGTACCGGGTGGTGATCCAGTGGCGGTGGCGCCCGGTGTGGCCCTTGCATTGCTCGGGCGAGCACACTACCTCGGCATCTTCCCCGATCACGGGGCGGAGTCTGCCGCGCAGCCGTCTCATCTCCCAGGCCTCCCACCGGTCGAGCGCCCGGGTCTGCAGCGCGCGCTCGAGGAAACGCGCGATCGGACGGAGTCGCCTGGTTTCTTCCAGGGCAAAAGGTTCGCGGAACGCCACCGGCAGGTACTCGCTCGCCCAGGTGTTGCTGGCCAGCAAGGCGCGATACACCCTTTCGCCGGCAAGCGGCACCATCTGCGCCAGCTCGTGGGCCGTGAACAGGTCGCGCTGGTCGATCTCCAGGTTGATGTCTGCGATGATGTAGTTGGGGCACAGCTCGTCGCCCGCGAGCCGGGCCAACCGCACCAGGCCTATTATGAGGCGGCGAGCTATCCACACACGGCCCGCCCGGGTCACGACCATGAAGTCGATGTCCGGCCGGTCGCCAAGGTTATTCATGGCGAGGGCGCCAGTGACCGCGACCATGCGAACATACGGCAGGCGCGCCAGGATGCGGGCATACGCACGCGCGCGCCGCCAGACAGGGCGCGACAGCTCGGCGCGCTCGGCGCGCGTGCCGAAGACCTTCTCTCGGCCCCGAAGTGCGTAGAAGGCGTCGTGGCGCGCAACCCGTGCGCCCAGGCCGGCATCGCGCTCAAGCGCGCGAGTGATGCACACGGCGGAGTAGCCGGTCCCCGCCTGGTAGCGCCAGATCTCCTCGGGAGTTAGCGGGTAATCGAACAGGTCGGAATACGCCAGGGTCCGCAGTATCGACTCCGCGACGGCGTCTACGGCCCCGGGTGCCGTACCAGTGAAGAGGGGTGTACTGTACTGCTCAGCCAGACTCAAGGGCGCGCGATCCTCTGGAGGAGTGTTGTCGCCTGTCAGTACGAAAGTGGTTACGCGGCGGGCGGTCCGCGTCCTACCGCGAGTACATTTCCAGCGCTTGCTTGCCGATCAGCCCGAGTTGCACCTCATTGACAGTTCCCGCATGAGTGGGGTGCCACTCGAGCCGTGCCCGCTCGAAGTATTGTACAGTATACACTTTTCCGTCGGATGCGTTGATTTCGGGCAGTTCCTCGCTGATCGGGTAGCCGAACACGGCCAGCCCCCCTTCGCGCTGCCAGTACCGCAGGAATGCCTCTTTTACCGCGTGCCCCGTTTCGGCGAAGTACCATCGCTCACCCGTGCTATCGAACGATCGCACGCGTGGGAAGTCGCGGTCACGAGTGACCCAGCGGCCGACCGCCGCAAGCATTACCTCGTCGGGCGTACCCCTGTGTTCGGGGTGCAACTCCAGCACCGCCCTCTCGAAGTACTGCATGGTGCGCTCGATCCCATCCAGCGGGTTCGGCTCGACTACTTCTTCAGAGATCGGATAGCCCAGCCGCGTAACCCCGCCGTTCGCCTCCCAGAAACGCCGGAACGCGCCGCCAAGCGTATGGCCGCTTTCCAGGAAGTACAGCCGGTCGGAAGCGGCGGGCTTCGAAGTCAGGTCGAACAGGATGTAGGTCGTGGACAGGCGCGCAACCGCGTAGCTGGTGATCAGCCCCCTGTAGTCCGCGTGGCGCCCCAGCCACTCGCGGTCGGCGCTCAGCAGGTAAGTAGCGCCCTGCCGCTCAAGGGTCTGCAGGGTGGGCAGGTCAAACTCGTCCTCGGTAAGCGACCAACCGCTCCTGCCCGACGCCGCGAAAAGCTCGGCCGCGTGCGGCCCGGCTATTACGAGCAAGGCGCCGGGCGGCGTGGCCGCGGCTACCTGCGCTCCCGCCTCGGTCAGCTCGACTCCTCGCGCAGAGGGCTGCATACGCGCATACGTCGTGCCCGAGCCTGCGACCGCGACGTAGCCGATCACGCCCAGCACTGCGAGATGTCCCAGAGCAATTATGCCCGCTCGCCTGAGCTTCAGTATCTGCGTCTCCGACCGCCGGGCTACGGCACGGCCCAGCGCGGGGCGGGCCTGGGGCCGGCTCTGCGGACCATCATCGGCGCGCGCCTCGGGCACGTCCAACAGCCAGGAGGTGTGCGGCGAAACGACGTACCGCACTCCCTTCTCGTCACTCTGCCTGTTGAGCGCGGACCAGAGTCGCGAGGGCAGCGACCCCGCCCACGACGCGCCAAGCCCCGCCAGCGCGCACACCGGCAAAATAAGCGGCAAGAGCACGTCCTCGTGAAGCGGCAGGCGCGAGCCGTCAAACACGACGTGTGCCGCGCCCGCCGCCAGCCACACGTGCATGAGGTGCCTCAACGGAGGGCGCGTCCCCTGCAGAAGCCCTGCCACGACGAAGAGGATGCCCGAGACGGCGAGCAGTCGTTCTATCGACATCCCGACGAACTGCACGTAGGTCGCGCCGTCCAGCAGCGAACTTACCGCGCCCGCTATGGCCGCGCCGCCATGCTCAGGCGAAAGTGCAAAAGAGTCGTGGTAGCCTTGCGTGAACGCCCACCACAGCGCCGAGCTGCCCAACAGGGCGGCGGCATATCCGGCGAACTTGCCCTGGCGTGACGATCGACTTACGGTTTCCTTCACGCGCTGCACCACGGCGCTGCCCCGTACGCGCCCCGGTTCTTCGCGATGAGCAGGCTCGTAAAGGATTACGTACGCGGCAGGCCCGGCCAGGAAGAGCGCGCCCGGGTCGAGTGCCCCGGCGATCGCGGCCGTGACTATCGCGGCTGCCCAGGCCAATCCAGCGCCAGGCGAACCTGTGCGCTCTCGCCAGATCACGAGCGCGAGCACCGCGGCGGCCTGCGAGGCGAGGATCGCCGCGGCTCCCGAGTGCTGCTGTCCCAAGGTTACCGACACCGGGGCAACGGCGAAGAGAAGCAGCGCGTACAGGCCGGCGCGCGTGCCGCCCGTGCGGCGCAGGATGCTGAACAGAAGCATCCCGGCAACCGCCGAGAACACAATCGACACAGCTCGCCCTGCCCAGTCGCCCGCGCCGGAGAGCTTCATCGCGGCCGCGGTTAGCCAGGCGTGTATCGGAAGTCCGGCGGCCGGATCGTAGGGCGTCTGTCCGATCCAGGGAGCCGTCGGCGGCAACAGCCTGGCGGGACCCGCCACGGGCACCACGCGCCCCGCAATGGCCTCGGCGAACGCGCTCGATGCTGCCTCTGTGCCACCGCCCGCTTCCGCTGCAGGAGTGAGTAGTCCAACGGCCCTCCACCCGAACAGTACCGCGCACATCAGCGCTGTTACCAGTGCGAGCCGGAATGACCAGATGTGCGGCGCAACCCGGCGAGCAGTGTGCGGGGACGCCGCCGCGGCGTCCGCCGCCCTATCGCCCGGAGCAAGTTGCAGCGGTCGGGGCGAACGCGGGCCGGCCGGAGACGCCACGCGTGGAGCGCTCTGGCGAGAGCTCGCACGGCCCTTATACCGGCGCGGCGTTGCGTCCCGCTCGCCGGTCACAGCCTCGACCTGAATGCGCTGCTCGCGCGGCACGGGCGCGACGAACGGCGCGACGTCATGCTGAGGCGGACTGTACCTTTGCACCCGGGCGCTGGCCCGGGCCGCGAGGGCGTTCACTTTGCGGACGACCCCGCCGGCTAGTTGCATCTCTGGCTCCGCTGGTGTCGTGTGTTCCCTGTTAGGGTGCGCACAATGTTATCAGCAGGACCACGCGCCGTGCCTACTTTTGCACGGAGTCGAGCCTCATGTCGAGAAGCGCGAACGAAAGCTGCCTGGGATCATCGCCCAAACCGAGCCGCGCCGGGCTTACCGTACCCTCAGGGCTGACGAACGTAAGCGTAGACGTGCCCTCCGGCAGACCCAGCGGACCATCCGTCCGAAACGTTTGGAGTCCGCCAATCATACGGTCGAACACGAGCACCTCGCCGTGATACACCTGAAGGCGGCGAGGCGATCCAAGTCCCGCGGCCCTGAACTCAAGGTAGGCCTCGGCTAAGGAAGGCGCTTCGACTTCGATGGTCGCTCGGCTGCCCATCCAGCGGAAGGCGCCGTTCGGACCAACCTCCCGAGGCTGCCAGCCCTGACCTACCGAGAGGAACGGCACACGGCGCTCCGGGGACGCAACCGCATAGGCCGCCAGTTGTTCGTCTTCGTACACCGGCTCGGCATCCGGGCCGAGCACCTGGGCGATGTGCTCGCGCGACTGTGCGACGTCCGGCTCGGCGCGGGGGTCGTCGCGCTCCGGCTCGCGCCGTTTCTGAAGGACGACGTAGCGCACGCGGTAGCGCTCAAGCGCCGAGAACCATTCGTCCGGCCCGTCGGCGAACATGTCGGCTTCTTCGGAACCGCGCTGCAGCTGCTGGAAGCCAGGTGTGCTGTCGAGGAAGGGGTGGTAGTACTCGCGGCTGATGTAGCCGCCGAAAGTCGGCTTGCCGTGGGCCGTCTGAAAGTACATCCGGTACGCGCCGTGCCAGTAGTCGCCCTGCGGAGGAAGCTCCAGAATCGAATAGTCACCCGGCGCCGCGGCCAATTGGCTGTACCATCGCGGCACGTCGGCCGTGGACTGCGGGTACGGAAACGGCATCAACTCGACCACGATAAGCGCCACTGCCGCTACCGACACCCCCCTAGCCGGGCGAACCGACTGATTGCCGCGGGCAAGGCGGTCCGAGAGCGCGTTGACCCCATAGCCCACAAGCAGCGCAAGACACAGCGTCACGGGCATATCGAACCGGTCTGGGCTTCGGCTGATGTTGAACACGGGCAGGTTCTCCAGCAGCCGGTAGGGCATCACCAGCGGTACGGAAGGCGACAACAGCCACCGGACCTGCTGCCCGTTCACCTGCAGCACCGGGCCAAGCGACAGCAGGAAGAACACCAGCCCCGACGCTGCCCAGAACCGCCGCCCCGGCACCCACGATCTGTCGTCACTGCGAGGCCGCCGCACTGCAAGTAGGCCCACGCCCGCAAGCACGAGGGCCGTGTACGTGAAGTACACCTCGTAGGTATCGCCGCCGAAAGGCCACCGGTCGCGCCAGGAAAAGGCCTGCCCCCACAACAAGTGTCCACGCGGCGGCATAAAATACGCCGCCAGGTCCGCCGAGTGTCGAAGCGCGGCGTCGGGGTCGGGCACCATGTAGCGCTCGGTGCGCAGCTCGCGCAGCGTGGGGATCAAGAGCGGGGCGGCAAGCACCAGGTAGACGGCAATCACCGCACCCAGCCGCACGACGGGCGCGAGCCGTGTCGCCCACCTCTGGTCGGACTCGTCCCGCGAGGGGCGCGCGGCGCGCCACAGCAAGTACAGCCCCAGTAGCCCGGCGATCATCAACGAGTAAAGCGTGTAATACCAGTCCACCAGCGTGACGAGCAGGAGGAAGAAGCCCGCGGGCAGGGCGCGAGTCAGCCCCCACCGGAGCGCGCCCCGACGCCCCGGCTCGACAGCGTCGAACACGGCCTTGAGCAAGAACAGCACGAAGAACGGCACCCACTCAAGCGAGATTAGCTGCAGCAGCCCGCGCATCGTGGCGATGTGGTACGCCGAGTAAGCGAACACCACGCTGCCCGCAAGCGCGGCCCAGCAATTGCCGCAGACGTAATGCACCAGTAAGAACGCGCCCCAACCGGTCAGCACGAACGATAGGAGCACGATCACGTTGTACGTTGTGGGCAGCGACAGAACTGAGAGCAGGGGTATTGCCGCGATACCGTTGAACACGTTCAGGGTGTGGTAGTACAGGCTCTGCGGCTCGGGATACCAGATCATGTCGGTGACGAACGGATTGCGCCCGGCCAGCAGCGCCTCGCGCGTCCACCACAGATTCCACAGGTTCTGGTTGCGGTCCACTCGCATGAAGCCCGGCGTAGTAGTCCCGGCCCCCGGAAGGAAGTTGAGAACCAGAGGCCAGGTGAACAGCACCGACAGACCGACATGCGCCAGCAGTGCGCCCAGGTGCCGGCGATGCCAGAGCCGAGGGCGGATCGAGGTATCGCCGTGGCGCGGCGCGTCGGGCGTTACGTCAACGGGACTGGGGGGAGATTCGGGCATGGGGTGATGCAAGTGGACATGGGCATCCGCCTGCCGTGCTGATTGTAGCAGAGGCGGCTTTGAGTGTCGAGCGTGCCTCGCCGGGCCGTAACAGCGGGTCGTATGTGCTATAATGGCAGGCGTGCGTCCCGTGCGGCGCACCGCTGACACTACACCTTGCGGAAGGTTATTCTCGCATGATTCTACTCTACAACCCCCGCGCGGCCGAGTTCAGGTGGCGGCTCCCGATCTCGGTGATGTCGCTTGCCGCCGTGTTCGATGGCAAGTACCCGTGGCGCATCGTAGACGGCAACCTCGACATCGACGCGGGCAACACGCTACTTCGAACCATCGAAGCCGACCCTAGCATCAAGTACCTGCTCGTCACCGTCATGCCGGGGCCACAGCTGACCCGTGCGGTACCCCATACGCGCGCGGTCAAGCAGCGTTTCCCGCACATCACCGTTGTGTGGGGCGGGTACTTCCCGTCGTCCCACTCGGACGTCTGCCTTCGCGACCCGTCGGTGGATTACGTCGTGCGCTCGCAAGGCGAGGACACGATCCTTGAGCTTTTCGACGCGCTGGAGACGGGCGGCTCGCTTGCGGACATCGATGGGCTGTCGTACCGGGAGGGTGGGCAGATCAAGCACAACCGCAATCGCAAGCTGGTCGACCCGAACAAGTACCCCGTCCTTCCGTACGAGAAAGTACCGGTCGAGCGCTACCTAAAGAACACGATGCTGGGCAGCCGCACCCTCTCCTATCACTCCAGCATCGGCTGCCCGTTCACCTGCTCCTTCTGCGCCGTGACCAAGAACTACGCGGGCCGGTGGCTGGCCGAGACCGCCGAGCGCACAGTCGAGACGGTGCGTTGGCTGCACGGTCGATACGGCATGAACGGCATCGAGTTCCACGATTCCAACTTCTTCACGGCCGAGAAGCGCGTCGCAGCCTTCTCCGAGGGCGTGAAGGACCTGGGAATCGGCTGGTGGGGCGAGGGCACGATCGACACGATAATGCGCTACGACGACCGAACCTGGGAGCTAATGCGCGATGCGGGCTGCCGGATGATATTTATGGGCGCGGAGAACGCCTCGGCAACCACTCTCAAGTTCATGAACAAAGGCCCGCTCACCCCCGAAACGACGCTGGCCATCACCGAGAAGACTCGGCGCTACGGCATCATTCCCGAGTTCTCCTTCGTGCTAGGGAATCCACCGGATCCCGGGGCGGACATCGACGAGAACATCGAGTTCATCTACCGCATCAAGGAGATCAACCCGGCCTCCGAGATCATCCTTTACCTCTACACCCCGACTCCCGGCGGCGAAATGTTCCACCTCGCCGAACAGGCCGGCTTTAAGTACCCCGACACCCTCGACGGCTGGCTGTCGCCCGAGTGGGCCAGCTTCGCCCGACGGCGCAACCCGCACACGCCCTGGATCAAGCAGGAACACCTCGACAAGCTGAACAACTTCGAGACGGTATTGAACGCCCGCTACCCCACCGTGTCCGACCTCAAAATCAAGCCCTGGCACCGGCGCGTGCTGCAGGGGCTTGGCGGCTGGCGCTACCGCATGCGCGTGTACGACAGGCCGCTCGAGCTAAAGGCGATGTTCAAGTTCATCGCATACACTCAGCCGGAACAGGCCGGATTATAGCCCCGGCGGCGCCTTGAAGCTTGCCATCGTAATTCCTGGCTTCCAGTCCGACGAGCGCGACTGGTGCATCCCCGTATTCACCAACCTGGCGCGTTGCCTCTCGCGTCAGGTTGAGCTGCACGTCTTCGCTCTTCGCTACCCACAGCGGCGCGACTACTATCGCATAGGCGAGGTGAATGTCCACTCGACAGGCGCGGGTGCCTTCGGTGATCGACGCATCTGGGGCCTCAGCCTACTTAAGACATGGCGAGACTTCGAGTACGACCTGAGTCGCGAGCACCAGGCCGCACCATTTGACGCCATAATGGGCATCTGGGCGACGGAGTCGGGCATGCTTGCCACAAGCATTGCGCGGAAACTGGGCGTGCCTTCGCTTGTACACCTCGCGGGCGGTGAGTTGGTGGACATGCGGCAGGTACTCTATGGGAATTACGGCAGACCGTTCGAGGGGCATTTCGTAAGAGCCAGTCTGCGCGATGCCGACCTGATCACGGCACCTTCGGGCGTGCTAGTTCGGAGGCTGAAGCGTATCCGAGCCGACATGCGCAAGGTGCGGCGCTGGGCACCAGGCGTGGACACAGCGATGTTCTCCCCGGGCGAAGCCGAGCGGCCGCAGCGACCCTTTACATTTGTCACGGTTGCCTCGCTCCTCCCAGTCAAGGGCCACCGGATGCTGATACGTGCCTTCTCCAACCTGCGAGGCAAGGTGCCCGATAGGCCTCTGCGCTGGCTCGTAGTGGGCGGTGGGCGGCTGCGCTCAGCGCTTGTGGACACGGTCGGGAGCATTCGCAGGCTTAAGGGATATGTCGACTTTCTTGGCGAAGTCAGCCACGACCGCCTGCCCGAGCTCTATCGTGCAACCGATGCTTTTGTCCTCGGGTCGCTGCACGAGGCCCAGTGCATGGCATTGCTTGAAGCAATGTCTTGCGGTGTGCCCTGGGTCGGGCCTCCGGTTGGCGCCGCTTACGACCTGGCGCGACTCGACACGGACGAGACCCCTACGGGTGTCGCGTTCGCCGCCCGCAAACCCGACCTGGTCGGCGACGCCTTGCTCAGGATGTTGCAGATGGATCCTGACGCACGTAGCGAGTGGGGCGCACAGGCGAGGCGCCGGGTTTTGCGAGACTACGAGCTACAGGAGCAGACCGACCGCCTTGTGGGCCTGCTGCGCGAGTTGACAGGCTAGCGACGCCTTGGCTATAGTTACGTGGTACCCGCCGTCCCGTTCCCGTAACATGGCTCGTATTGTCATTGGTGGGCCTCCTGGGCCTGCCACACCTGACCGAATCGCACCCCTATGACCAAAGTCTTGCTCGGCCAGTCCTATTATCTGCGCTTCGACCCCAAGGAGTGGGAGGGCATGAGGCCCTACCCGCCGCTCGGCACCCTGTATGCTGCGTCCTATCTGCGTAACCGGGGCTACGACGTCGCTCTATTTGACGCCATGCTCGCGG
>DASTEB010000519.1:0-9620 GCA_035710025.1 Chloroflexia bacterium | reverse complement strand
CACGGGCGCCTGGCCTATGCCGGTGATGCGGATGCCCTTGTCGAACATCTGGCCCAGCGGGAAGTTGTCGTAGTTACCCGCGTACACGCCTACTATGCTCACTATGCCGCCGCGGCGCACCGCGCTCATGCACTTGTTAATCACATCGGTGCTGCCAAGCTGGTGCTTGATGGCGAAGTCTACCACGCGCTCCAGCACGCCCGTGTCGTGCTCAGCCTCCATACCGACGGCGTCGATGCAAACGTCGGCCCCGTAGCCGTTGGTCATCTCGCGGATGCGCTCGACCGGGTCCTCGTCGTCCACGTCTATCGTTTCGGCGTTGGCCGCCTTGCGGGCCATCTCAAGCCTGTAGCCCTGGCGGTCGAGGCCGATCACGCGTCCCGCGCCCTGTATCCACGCGCTCTTCATGGCCATCAGGCCGACCGGGCCGCTGCCGAACACGGCCACCGTCTCGCCGCCCTTGAGCTGCGCCCAGTCGACCGCCGCCCACCCGGTGGAGAGGATGTCGGTCAGGAAGAGCACCTGCTCGTCGGTGAACCCGTCGGGCACCTTGCGCGGGCCGAAGTCGGCGTAGGGCACGCGCACCGCCTCGGCCTGCCCGCCGTCGTACCCGCCGTACAGGTCGGTGTACCCGAACAGGCCCGCGCCCTTCTCCTTCAGCAAGCCGCCTTCAGGCCCGTAGTTCTTCTCGTTCGAGTTCTCACACTGCACGACCTCGCCCTGTTGGCAGAACATGCAGCGCCCGCAGGCGATAGGGAAGGGCACGACCACGCGGTCGCCCTTCTTCAGGTTGGTAACCTCGGACCCGACGTCCTCCACCACGCCCATGAACTCGTGGCCGAGCACCATGGGCCGGGGCTGGATAATCAGGCCGTTATACATGTGCAGGTCAGACCCGCAGATGGCGGTCGAGGTAATGCGGATCACGGCGTCGCGTGGGTCTTCTATCTTCGGGTCGGGGACGTTCTCGACCCTCACGTCCTTGGGCTTGTGATATACAAGTGCTTTCATCGCGGGTTGGCTCCTCAAGAGATTGCTGCGCAGCCGGGATGGACCTCGCAATTTGCGTTCCAGCCACCGTGACCGGGACTGCGTGTGCGACACAGTGGCACACAGCTTGCATTATCCATTGTCGTGGGGCTTGCGCTGCGTCCTGACGTTAGCGCGTGCGCCCATGTCGCACGGCCCGGGCCGTGCAGCGAGCCTGGGCCGGCACTGCAATCTGCATGAAGGAGCGGGGACTTAGTAGGATGAACGGCACGACTATTCAGCCCCTCGAGCGAGTACCGACCGGCATTGAAAAGCTGGATTTGATACTCAAAGGCGGCTTCCTGCGAGCCGGTATCTACATGATCGTGGGCACGCCGGGCGCGGGCAAGACCATCATGGGCAACCAGATTTGCTTCAACTCCGTAAAACATGGGGTCAATACGGTCTTCGTTACCCTGCTCGCCGAGACACACGCCCGGATGCTCGCTCACATTCACAATATGTCGTTCTTCGACCCGAAGGTTGTGGGCGACAGCCTGTACTACATAAGCGGGTACAGTGCGCTGGAAAACGACGGCTTGCCGGGACTGTTGAAGTTCATCCGGCAGGTGGTGCGCGAGCGCCGCGCCAATCTGCTCGTGATGGACGGCTTGGCGACCGCCCAGGCCCTGTCGGGCAGAGACATAGAATATCGCAGGTTCCTGCACGAGCTGCAGGTATTTGCCGAGACCAGCGGCACAACCATGTTCCTTCTTACGCAGCCCGGGCCCGAGCCCAGCCATAGCGAGCACACGATGGTGGACGGGTTGGTCACGCTGTACGACCGCATGGTGGGCCCACGGGCTATACGAGAGCTAGAGATAGGCAAGTTGCGCGGCAGCGATTACCTTCGCGGCAGACACGCATATGAGATTAGCGAGCACGGTATCGAGGTGCACCCGCGCACCGAAACGGTGCTCTCGAACCCGCCTGCCACAGACGCAGAGATCCGAACGCGCACGGCCTTCGGGGTGCCGCGGCTGGACGAAATGCTGCTGGGCGGCATACTATCGAACTCGACCACAGCGCTGCTGGGCGCGCAGGGCAGCGGCAAGACGGTGCTGGGCCTGCACTTCCTCAACGAGGGGGCCAGGCTTGGCGAGAAGTGCCTGTACTTCGGCTTCTACGAAACGCCGTCGCGCCTCATAGCGAAGGCAGCGCAAATCGGCCTGGATATGGAGCAGCATGTCAAAGACGGCCTGATCGACCTCATCTGGCACCCTGCCCTGGAACACCTGCCCGACGCGCTTGCGGAAGAATTGCTGGGCGCCGTGAGTGGGAAAGAGGCCAGGCGCGTCTTCATAGACGGCATAGAGGTGTTCAACGACGCGCTGGTGTACCCTGAGCGCGCACCTCTCTTCTTCACGGCGCTGACGAACGAGCTTCGAGCGCTGGAAGCCACGACCTTGCTGGCAGCCGAGCTGCCCGACGTGTTCGGCCCGCGCGTGGAGTTCTCCGTACCCCGGCTGGCTGCCATAGTGGATAACATCATCTTCCTGCGGTACGTTGAGCTACGCTCGCAGTTATACCGCCTTATCTCCATACTGAAGGTGCGCGAAAGCGCGTACGACCCGTCCATCCGTGAGTTCAGCATCAGCACCACGGGCATAGAGGTTGCTACGACTTTCGAGAGCGCCGAGGCGATTCTGACCGGCGTAGCCCGGCCGCTTCCGCCCGGGGACGCGCCTCACAGGACCGGTACAGCCCTGATGAACGAGCAGCAGGACGCAATTGAGGATAGGAGCAATCAACGGAAAAGCACCGGTTTGTGAAAACCATACTGATAGTCGAAGACGAGCGCGTGATAGCCGAGATCCTCTCCGCGGTACTAGAGGACGAGGGCTATAACGTGCTGATCGCCAATAACGGCAGGCAGGGGCTCGAGCGCATTGCTGAGAAGCGCCCTGACCTCGTGCTGTGCGATATTATGATGCCCGGCCTCGACGGGCGCGATGTGGCGCGCGCCATGTCGGCCGACTCGAAATACCGCACGATACCGCTCATCCTCATGAGCGCGGCCCACATACCTATAAACAGGCACGACTACCCATACACCGACTTCCTGCGCAAACCGTTCGACATGGACGAGCTGATCGCTACGGTCAAGCGAGCGCTGAACGGCAGCGCGCCTCATCACGGCCACTGATCGCCCCCTGCCCTATAATATGGGCGTAATGTCCCATATGCCCGAACCCCCCAACCAGGGTGCGGCGTGCCCGTAATTTCCCTCCCTCCCGAACTCGAATCGGCTATCGAGGTCGAACTGCGTACTGTGCCCGGCTCGCAGTGGATGAGCGCGGCCCGCGGCCTGAGCGAGCGATACCGCGCCGAGCGCGACCCTTCAGCCGGAGCGCCCAGGCCCATGGCCCGGGGAAGCAAGGAGGCGCTGGGGTACGCCGCGCTGGTGCTGCCCGCAGCGTACGCGCAGCTGGCGGGCGCAATGGCCGCCACCGCCGAGCGCGCCCCGTCGTTCGAGCCTGCGACTATGCTCGACCTGGGCAGCGGGCCGGGCACGGCGCTGTGGGCCGCGGCCGAGCAGTGGCCCACCCTGGCGACCATTCACGCCTGGGAGCGCGAGCCCGCCTTCATCGAGCTTGGCCGCAAGCTGGCCGCGAGCAGCACCATCCCCACCGTGCGCGGGGCGCAGTGGCGGCAGGTGACGCTGGGCGGAGCGCTGCCCCAGCACACACCCCGGTATGACCTGATCGTGATCGGCCATGTGCTGAACGAGATGGACGAGCGGGTGCGCGAGGCGCTGGTGCGCTCGGCCTGGGAGCACTGTTCGGGCGTGCTCTTGATCGTGGAGCCGGGCACGTCGGCCGCCTTCCCGGTGGTGCGCGCGGCCCGCGACCTGCTGCTGGCCGAGGGGGCACGCACGCTCGCGCCCTGCGCGCACGACGAGCCTTGCCCGCTCGTGAACGACTGGTGCCACTTCCCGCAGAGGCTGCACCGCCCGCACTTCCAGAGGCGGGCCAAAGAGGGCAGCGCGGGGTGGGAGGAGGCCAAGTTCTCCTACGCCGCGATGGCCCGCTTCGCACCCGACAGGCCGGTCTGGGGCCGCCTCATCCACCAGCCCCAGGTGAACAAGGTGGGGGCGGGGCTTGTGATCTCCAGCCGCGAGGGAATAGTGCGCCCGCGCATCCTCCGGCGCGACCGCCCTGCCTTCAAGGCCGCCGCCGACCTGAAGTGGGGCGATGCGGTTGAGGTGGAGGTGGAGATAACAGGCGAGGGGTAGGCCAAGGGACCGGCTCGGGCCGACAATCGTATCAATGGCCCCGTAGGCAGCCTGCTCAGGGGCCAGGTGAGCGCACCGCCCCGCTTCGAGCACAAGCCCGGGCCAATTGATGCCGCCCGCCTCCCCGGAGCTTTGGTCTGGGCTGAGTAAGCGCACGCGCCTGCGGAGGACGGGTTATTCCACTGTGCTCGTTAAGCGGGTTGTGCTGTGCGTTTGCGCGGGAGAGCGCCGTCAGGTGCCGGCCTGGTTCCAGGCGGTACGCGCGCTCTCGTAGGCTATACACAAGAGCGGCACGAGCACGATCGCCGCGATCGAGTTGGACACCGCCACCGGGTAGAACGCACCCCAGATGTCGCTCGGGCCGTGTACTAGCTGGGGCCTGCCCCAGATGTCGGTCACCGCCGCGAAGCCCATGCCCGCGAGCACTCCCAGTACCGAGTACACTACCGCGATGCCGATCGCCCGGGGCGAGTCGAGCCGCCTGAAGCTGTTGGCGGCCAGCCCCGCGACGAGGCCCATGATACCGTTGCCGATGGCCCAGTTCCAGAAGATCTCACCTCGGCCTAGCCAGTCTATGAGCATGTTGCCCACCGAGCCTGTGATGAACCCCACGACGGGGCCGAACGCCGCCCCGAAGAAAAGAGGGATCACCACTCCGGGCCTGATCTGGCTGTCGAACGGGCCGGGGATGCGAAGACCGCTGGTTGCCCAGCCGAAGAAGCCGTAGAGCAAGGCCCCCACCGTCATCGCTATTGCTTCACGTTTACCTATTGCCCACAGTCTCGCACGGCGCGCCGCGCCGGCGTCTGCCACCTGTGCCATTTCTAGCCTCCCCATCGAGACCGGACGCTGCTATCTACTACCCCGACTTATCAAGCTAATAGGGTGAAAAAGGCCGAAATAAAACCCTTCCCGTACCTAGCGGAAAGAGGCTCACACACGGACTATGACGCACTGGCAGGATGGTGCGCGACCTCGCGCCCTGGGCCTGCCGCCGGGAGGGAACGGGAGCTCCTGCCGGCAGGGGGTAGTAGTACCCGGAGTGAGTGCATTTTAGCACAAGCCACACGTCGATTCCATCGGCCGGAAGGGTGAAAAGAGGGTTATTGCCTCGGGCCGATGGGAGTATGGGGCGGTATGCCTGTCAGCCTAACTCCTCCGGCTAATATCCGGCTAGCGCCAAGCCTGCTCCCGCGAGGTTGCCTGGTCGAGGGCGAGCACGCGCACAAGCGCCGCGGCCTCGCGCGTGACTACGTTGGGGCGGTTGTCGTTCATGGGCACGAGTACCACGTTGGCCCCCAGGTGCCGGGCCACCCCGAGGCCGGGATCGTTGGTGTCCATCACGGCCACAGCCGGTATGCCGCGGTTGATCGCCTCGCCCGCGAAGCCGTGGTCGGCCACGACGAGGTCGGGCAGAGTGCCGGCGTCGTCCAGCATGATGCGCATAGGCTCGGCGTCGTGCGTGTGCAGGGCGGCGCACGTGTCGGACAGCACGACCACCCCAGCCATCGAGTCGACCAGCTTGACGTGGTCGCGGTCTTCGCCCTGGAACACCACCTGGCCGCGAGCGAGGTCGGGCACGCGGCCGCCCAGCTTGCGAACGAGGTCGGCAAGGTCGGCGTAGAAGTCGATCATCGAGCCGGGGTGACCGGTAGCGAACACCACGGTGCCGCCCTTCACGGCGGCGTTCCTGATGGCCGAGGCGGCGGCGCGCAGACCCTTGATGGTGGACGAAGGGGAGATGTAGCCCCGGCCCTCGGTGTACTCGATGTCCTGCGAGCACTTGGTCACACCGGAGACTATCCGCAGCACCTCGGCGGGCGTGGGGTGGTCGCGCTCGACGTACTCGGCCACGCTCTCTATGCCGAAGGTGGCATAGGGGTCGAGGCGTATGAGTTTGTTCACGGCTTCGAGATTGTTGCGCCGCGAATGGCTCAGTTCGGGGCCGGCGAGGCGCAGTCGGGTTAGCCGCCGCTCGATGACGCGCTCGTCCAGGGGCATCGGGGTCTCCTCTTCGGGCGGGTCAAGCTGAAGGATAAGGTCGGTGAGCAGGTCGGGAACAACTATGGTAGGCATGGCCCGATTCTACGCTCGCCGGCGTTGAGCGCCCGCCTTATGCACATTATAACAGGCTTGCGGCGCGCCGCCTTACGGCTGCTTGACACGGCTCGACACTCGCGCCTATAGTAGCCACCATGTTGCGCGGGTGTGACCCAGGCCGAGATACACGGGCAGAGCGATGGCGGGCCGTCATCGCGGCGTGCGCGGTGCTGCTTGTGCTGGTGCCGGTGGCGCCGGGCGATGCGCGTGCAGCGGGAGTCGACCGGCGCGAACGCGTGACCTACGCATTCCCTGTGCAGCCCGCGAGGGCTGCGCGCTACGGGCGCTACCACCATGACTACCCGGCGACCGACATCTTCTGCCCGCCGGGCAGCCGGTTCGTCGCGCCGACGGCGGGAGTGGTGGACTACGTGAGCCTGGCCGACCGGTGGGATCCGAGCACCGACGACCCGGCGACCCGGGGCGGCATTTCGGTTGCCATCGTGGGCGACGACGGGGTGCGCTACTACGGCTCGCACCTGTCGTCGGTGGCACCGGGCATCGTGCCGGGGGTGCGGGTGAGGGCCGGGCAGCTCCTGGGACGCACCGGCAAGACGGGCAGCGCGCGCTACACCCCGCCACACCTCCACTTCGGCATCAGCCGCCCGACCTACCCTGCCGACTGGCAGGCGCGCCGCGGCGAGGTCAACCCGTACGTCTACCTGCGCGCATGGGCGCGGGGGAACACCCTCACCCCCACGCTGCCCGAACGCTGAGCCGCCCGGCAAGAATAGACTACCCGCCACCCCCGCGAGATGCGGGTGAAATGGCGGGTAGATCGTTGCCTTGCAATCCGGTTGGCTTGAGCGGGTGGATTACTCCTCTACCTCCTCCTCTTCTTCCTGTTGCTCCTCGTCCTGCTGGATGTCGCCGCCGTCCATGGGGGGCGCATCGTAGCGTGCCAGGGCGAAGTCGTAGTTGCCGTACTCGGTCTCCTCGCTGGGCCAGATGACCTCGCCCGCGACCACGATCTTGCCGTCGGGCTGAATGGCTGCCGCGTAGGCGGTAGCGTCGGCAACGGCCTCGCCGTTCTCGTCGGTCCACACCCACTCGGTAATCTCGTAGCCGCCGTCGCCGAAGTCGGTGTCAAGCTCGCCTTCCGCAGTGAACAGCATGGTGATGAAGCGGGTGTTGCCCAGCGAGCCGGTAAGGGCGATCATGCCGTCCTCGCGCACTGCCATGGCGTAGGCCGGGGTGGTCTCGTCGAACTCGTACAGCACGCCGCCGCCCTGCGCCCATTCCTCGTCAAGGATACCGTCGGGGGTGAGCTTGAGCACGAAGGGGCCCATCTTGGGGCAGGTCGATTCGCCGTCGAGGCACTCGTACTCGCCCACCTGGCCCGAGCCGCCGATGATGACGCTGCCGTCGGGGCGGACGGCCACGTCGGTTGCCCAGTCCATGCCTTCCTTCACGTCGACCCAGTAGGTGCCCTCTACGCCGAAGCTCTCGTCGAGCGAGCCGTCAGGGTTGAGGCGGCCGGCCACCACGTCGTAGGCATCTTCGTTGGGGTCGCCGTAACCGGCGAGCACGATCTGGCCGTCGGGGGTGAGGGCCATGGCGTCGGCGCTGTCATTGCCGCCGAGGTCGACCAGGGCCTTGCCGCCCGTGCCGAAGGTCTTGTCGAGCGCGCCCTTAGGGGTGTAGCGCACGACAACCGACTCGCCTTCGTCGTTGCTGGTGTAGGTGGAGCCGGCGACCAGGATATTGCCGTCGGCGTCAAGGGCGATGTCGGCCGCGTAGTCGAGGTATTCCTCGCCCTTCTTGGTGTTGATGGCGGTGAGCACCTTGCCCTTCTTGCCGAAGGTGGTGTCGAGGGAGCCGTCCTCGTTGTAGCGCACGGTGGCGAACACGTCGTGGTCGACCTTGAGGTCGAAAGTGCTGCCGGTGACGACGATCTTACCGTCGGGCTGCACGACGACGGCGGTGGGGGAGGAGTAGTCCTCGTCGCTGCCGGTGAGGTTGGTCACTACCTTGCCGTCCTGTCCGAAGGTCTCGTCCAGGGTGCCGTCGGCCTCGTAGCGGGCCACGGCGAACTTTGCCATTTCCTCGGTCATGGGCCAGGTCTCGCCTACCACGACGATCTTGCCGTCGGGCAGAACGACCATGTCGGAGATGCTCTCGAAGTCGCTGCCCATGTCGGTGGCGACGACGCCGCTTTCGCCGAAGGTGGTGTCGAGGGCGCCGTACTCGATTTCCTGGGCGCCGGCGGAGGATGCGATACCGGAGAGAAGAGTGCCCGAGACGAGGGCTGCGATAGCCGCCACGCGGGCGCCTTGCCACTTGCGATTCCTGGTCCACGTAGAAATGCCGGTCATTATAGATGTGCTCCTTCTGTGTGTCCTCTGGATATATGAATGGCCGTCGTTGTAGGATATGGCTTTTCTGTATGTCCGGTGTATTCCGCGTATTATGCCGGGGGCTTATGAGGGTTACGGGCCTCCGCGTTGTTGCGCCCCCATCGCGGCAGGCCCACGGAGATGTTACCCTGTGGGCGGGCGCGTTTGGTCGGCCTAAGGTAACGTGGTGCGGTACTACTTGCCTACAATAGTGGTGTAATCCTTAGGGTGTACTGGCGCATGGCCGAGTGCGTAGCGTGGGGCGGCTTGACCGCGTTATCCTGTGCCACTATATTGCTCAGGTGGCATCACACAGCAGTCATGAGGAGGCGCCGGCACGCGATGAGAGATAACCCGCATTCGGAGAGCGACGTGCCGGGCTGGGCGAAAATGCTGATCAACGCCGTCTACGTGCTGTGCGCCGTGGTAGGGCTAGTGGTCGGCCTGTACGGCCTCTACATCCTGGTGGCGAGCATGATTATTGTCGAAGGCTTCGATCTCATAGGGCTTCTGTTTGGCCTGCCGTTCACAGGCGCCGGGTTCGGTTTGTTCGCACTCGCCCTGAACCTGCTGCTCGGGACCTGGTATAGAGATGCCCGGTACAAGCCGCGCACCTGGGCGCTGGCCCTGCTGGGCCTGGTAGCGAGTAGCGCGATCGCGTTGTTCGTCTTTACGTCGTTCAGGGGAATATAGGGAGAGCTGCGGAAACGCCTATACGTGCAGACTCTTCCTCCGCGCCACGTACCACGGGACCATCACGATAATCACGTCGAGAAGCAGTAGCAGCCACAGGTAGCCGAAATTGCCGAGCGTCTTGGGGTCTTGGGCAAGAGGGCCGAAAGCTCCTCGAACTTCCGGCAGCCCGGGTGTCCAACCAGGTTTGAGCAGCTAGGGGCGCTAGCTGCCATGCCAATGGCGTA
>DASTEB010000518.1:0-4553 GCA_035710025.1 Chloroflexia bacterium | reverse complement strand
GGCAAGCCGAGCATCACCTGGCCCGAGGCGGTGGACCAGGCGCTGTGCTTCGGCTGGATAGACGGGATACGTAAGAGCGTCGACGCCGACAGCTACATGAACCGCTTCACGCCGCGCAGGCCGCGCAGCACCTGGAGTGCGGTCAACATCAAGCGCGTGCAGGAATTGACGGAGGCCGGGCTGATGCGCCCGGCGGGCATCGCCGCCTTCGAGAAGCGCACCGACGACAACTCAGCCATCTACTCGTACGAGCAGAGGGACGCGCGGCTTGACCCCGAGTACGAGAGGCAGATCCGGGCGAACGAGGCGGCGTGGAACTTCTTTCAGGCGCAGCCCCCGTGGTACCGCCGGACCGCCTCGAGGTGGGTGATGAGCGCGAAGCGAGAGGAAACGCGCCGCAAGCGCCTCGCCGCGCTCATCGAGGACTCGGCGCACGGGCGCACCATCCCGCCGCTCACGCGGAACAACAGCCCCGGCAAGAACGAGTGAAGTAGCCGCGCCGCGCGTCAGGCGGGCTTGCTCGCCACGTACAGCATCCGCGACAGCCTCTTCTCGCTCGCCAGCCTGTGGACCGTCGCGAGGAAGCGCTGGAAGTTCTCGTAGGTGGTCCGCCCCTCCAGCTCGGCAAGCTCGCCGGCGTGGTTGGCGCGCGCCTGGCGCCATTTTGAGGACACGAGCACGATATTGTCCGTCACGTCCTCCACGTGGGGCGAGGGGAAGCCCGCGGCCTCGATGAAGCGCTCGTTCAGGCCCGCGGGCGTGAACACGAAGATGCCCATCGAGGTGCTGCGGGTGATGATCTCCTCCCTCTCCAGCAGCCCGGTAACCACGATCGGGTCGGTGAAGAGGATGCGGCCGCCGGGGCGCAATACCCGGTACCACTCCTTGAACAGGCTGACGCGGTCCATGAAGTGGTCTATCGCGTCTATGCAGATTATCGCGTCGAAAGCGCCGTCATCGAAGGGCATCGGGCCGCTGGCGTCCACGCGCTCGAACAGGGCTTGAGAGGTAAGGCCGAGAGATGCGGCCACCTCGTTGGCGGTCTGTATGCCGCTGTAGGTAATGTCCACCCCGGTCACATGGCAGCCCGTGCTGCGGGCCATGAACAGAGAGGGTCCACCGGACCCGCTGGCAACATCCAGCACCTTCGACTCAGGCCCCAGCTCCAGCATCCGGAAGAAGCGGCGCATCTCGTCCGCCGTGGTCCAGCTGAACTGGCCGATGTCCTCGCCGAACGCTTCGCTGCGGACCGAAGCGACCAGGGGGTCCTGGATCTGCATGTAGGAGGAGTAGAACAGCGTATCGTCTCCGGATCGAGCCGGCTCTCGGGTGTCTTCTTCCACGGCTCACCTCCTGTGTCACAGATTATAGTGGCACACGCCGCAACGGGCAAGATGCAGCCGGCACATAGGCGCCCCTGTATTGCCGGTAAGGTGATGCTCCGGGCGCATTTCGCGGCACCATTTCGGGCGAGGCGGGTATATACTATGTACTAAACCGATGTGGAGCATGGGGCATGGCGGCGGGCGGCGGGAACGGACGATACGACGCGGTCGTGGTGGGGGCCGGGCCGAGCGGGGCCACGGCTGCCTACTGGCTGGCCCGGGCGGGCGCGCGCACTCTGCTCCTGGAGAAGGCGCGGCTGCCCCGCTACAAGACCTGCGGCGGGGGCGTGACCCATAAGGCCGCCCGGATGCTGCCCTTCTCGATAGAGCCGGTGGTCGAGCGCACGCTGCGCACCGCCGAGTTTAGCTGGCGCACCGCCCGGCCCTGCGCGGTGACGTGGCGCGATCCGCTGGTGTATATGGTGCAGCGCAGCCGCTTCGACCACCTTCTCGTCGAGCAGGCGGCGTGCGCGGGCGCCGAGGTGCGCGACGGCGTGAGCGTCACGGGTGTCGAGGTGACCGGCGAGGGCGCAACCGTCCGCGCGGGCAGCGAGCGCATCGAGGCGTCCTACGTGGTGGGGGCCGACGGCGCGACCGGGCGCACAGCGAGGAGCCTCGGGCTGATGGCCGAGCGGTCGGCGCTCGCCGCGCTCGAGAGCGAGGTCGAGGTCGCGCCGGGGGCGATGGAGCGCTGGGCGGGCAGGATGGGCCTCGACCTGGGCGAGGTGCCCGCCGGGTACGGCTGGGTGTTCCCCAAGGGCGAGCACCTGAGCGTCGGTGTGGGCGGCCTGCCGGTGGTGGAGGACTACGGCAAGCGCCTGCACGAGTACCACCGCAAGTTTACGGCCAACCGCGTGCCGGGGGGCGCGATCAGACGGGTGATACGCAGCCACGGCTACCTGCTGCCCATCCGCAGGCCGGGCACGCCCGTTCATCGGGGCCGCGGGCTGCTGGTGGGCGACGCGGCGGGGCTGGTCGAGGCGTTCACGGGCGAGGGCATCTACTGGGCCATACGCAGCGGACGAATAGCGGCCCGCGCCATCGTCGACGGGCGGCACGACGAGTACACCCGGCGGCTCGACCTCGCGCTCATGCCCGATCTGCTGGCTGCTCGGCGCTGGATGCGCGTCTACGTGGCCGCGCCGTGGTTGTGCTACGCGCTGCCCGCCTACGTGCCCCAGTTCTGGAGCGCGGTCACGCGCATCGTGAGGGGCGAGCGCCGCTTTCGCGAGGTGCGCCGGATGCTCGGCCCATTCGGACTGATAGAACCACTGCTGGCCGACCCGGTTGAGGCGACGTTCAGGGGACGTGAAGTCTGAGGCATCGCCGTCAGGTAATACTTCCGCTGAACGGCGATTCTTGCGACTTTGGTCCCTATCACCTGGTGTGCAACTGCGCTATACTGTGTGCACATCCGGCAGCGAACAGCGTTAGCAGCAGCGCTAAACGCTATAACCGCGGCCCCTGCCGCGTCCTCCGAATTCCTACCCCTCTCGACAACTCACCGTCCCGACACATTCGCGGCAGGCACGACCGCCGTACGTTGACCGGATACCGGCTATTGGCCCGGAGCTACGGAGCGGCATGATGGGCGAACAGACAGAGGTGCAGACGACTACTGAGTCGCCTGCGGCTACTGCGTTCAGCGCGTGGCTGAGGCGGCAGAGGGAGGGCATGGGCCTCTCCCCCTTCGAGCTTGCCTGCCGGTTGGACCCTCAGGCCCCGCCCGTCGATTCGTTCGAGGCAGGGGCCGTACGCCCCTCGCGTGCCCAGGCCGAGACGCTGGCCGATCTCTTCTCCGTGCCCCCGGACCAGCGCACAGCCTTCGTGCTGTTCGCCACCACCGACCTCGACACCGACGCCGATGCGCCGCCCGATGAGCCGTGGGTGGTGCGGGTGCGCCCCCCGTCCAACCTGCCGGTGCAGCTGACCTCCTTCGTGGGCCGCGAAGGTGAGGTAGACCGGGTGGCCTCCATGCTGGCCCGGCCCGACGTGCGCCTGCTCACCCTGCTCGGCCCTCCCGGCATCGGCAAGACCCGCCTCTCGCTCGAGGTAGCCGGCCGCCTGCTCGACCACACCCTCGTGGAGGCGCCGGAGGGCACGGGAGGGACCGCCTACCCGCCCCACAGCTACGAGGACGGGGTGTTTTTCGTGCCGCTGGCTTCGGTTACGGATTACGGGCTGGTGCCTTCGGCCATCGCCACGACCCTCAACCTCAAGCTGACGGCCAACCAGCCCCCCATGGACGCCCTGCGCGACTTCGTGGACGGCAAACACATGCTGCTGGTGCTGGACAACTTCGAGCAGATCGTGGGCGCGGGCACTGAGGTGGCGGACCTGCTGGCGGTATGCCCCAACATACAGGTCATGGTGAGCAGCCGGATAGCGCTGCACGTGTACGGGGAGCAGGTGTACCGCGTGCCGCCCATGCTCCTGCCCGGCAAGGACGCCTCCGTAACCCCGGAGGCTTTGGCCAAGTGGGAGGCGGTAGACCTGTTCATGCAGCGCGTTCGGCTGGTCCGCCCCGACTTCACGCTCGACGAAGCCACCGCCCCCATCGTGGCCGAGATCGTACGCCGCCTCGACGGCCTGCCGCTGGCCATCGAGCTTGCGGCCGCCCGAATTCGCGTGCTCTCCGTGCAGGGCATCCTCTCGCGGCTGGACGACCGGTTGAAGCTGCTGGTGGGCGGTGCCGACAACGTCCCGGCCCGTCAGCGCACTCTCCGAGGAGCTATCGACTGGAGCTACAATCTGCTGGACGAAGCCGAGGCGCGGCTGTTCCGCCGCCTGTCGGTGTTCGCGGGCGGGTGCAGCCTGCAAGCGGCAGAGCGCATGGTAGAGGACGACATGTCGTCGGGCCCTCTGCCGGGCTGCGACGCGCTGGACCTGGTAGGTTCGCTGGTGGACAAGAGCCTGCTGAAGGAGGAGTCGGGGCCGGGCGGTGAGAGCCGCCTGCTGATGCTGGAGACGATCCGCGAATATGGCCTCGAGCGCCTCCATGAGTCGGGCGAGGAAGCCGAGATGCGTCGGCGCCACGCCCTGCTGATGGCAGAGCTTGCCGAGCAGGCCGAGCCGTACATGACGAGCGCCGCCCGCGACCCGTGGATGGCCCGCCTCGACGCCGACCTGGACAACATCCGCGCCGCCCTGTCGTGGTCGTTGTTGGAT
>DASTEB010000517.1:0-13500 GCA_035710025.1 Chloroflexia bacterium | reverse complement strand
GGGCGAAGCGCGGCGCCGACGGTCGGTGGCCGCTTGAGAACCGGCACCACGGCACCATGCCGATCGAGTTTGACGAGGAAGTGGGCCGGCCGAGCCGGTGGAACACATTGCGCGCCTTGCGGGTGTTGGACCGGTATTATTCAGGGTATTCAGCACGAGACTAGCGCAGGTGCCTTTCGCTCCATCTCCCTACGGGCAGGTTGTCGGAAAGGCCGGCAAGCATATATGACTGAGACTGTAGACTATCTGCATGAGCGAGAGACCTCTAGTGGTAACAACCATGCTCAATTCCAATCTCGACGATGACAGGGATGTGCACCACGATCCTCGTGCTTCCGCGCCGCACCCGAGCGCCAATCCCGGCGAAATCATTACTTTCGGCACCTATCCACAGACTGCGGACGGCACCGACACGACGCCGGTAAGGTGGCGGGTGCTGCAAAACTCCGGCGGGGAGCTGTTCATTTTGAGCGAGTTCATCCTGGACTGCAAGCGTTATCACCGCGAGTATGTGGATACAACCTGGCGTGACTGCGATTTGCGGAAGTGGCTGAACGAGGAGTTTTACAACGCCGCGTTCACTGCCGCCGCGCAGGAACTCGTCAAAGCGACACTTTGCACGGACAACGGAGAGGGTAGCCCGGACACGGAAGACAGGGTATTCTTACTCAGCACTGCCGAGGCGAGGACACTAACCAATATAGCCGGCAAGGACGTTTTCGACAGGGAGCGTCGTGCAGTAGGAACCGAATTTGCCAGAGTAAGAAAGGCTGATGGATGTCGTTTGTACGTGTATGACATGAGCGTCAGCGCTGACTACCTAACCGTAAACGGCAAAAAGCATGGCTGCTCATGGTGGTGGCTGAGAACCCAGCCCGGCAGTCCCTCACGCGCGGCTTTTGTCGGCGCCCGGGGCAGCATCCGCGGCTATGCTCGCGTCAACCGCACCGGCTACGGCGTGCGCCCCGCTCTAACGCTAAGGCTTGCCGGCTAAAGAGCAGGGGTTCGGCAGGCTGTTCCCCACTTCGCGGCCAGAAACCGGCCCGAATAGAGCGAATCCTCCCCACAATTCCCCACTACCTTCGCCGGATCATACCCGCCTGCCGGGCGGCAGAATCATGCGTGCGGCGGGCCAAGAATCCCTCTGTGGAAATGCTTGCACCGGCCGGTTTCGGGGCTATAATGTGGGAAAGTGTGGAAAAAGTGGCGAAAAGTGGGGAAAAGTGGGGACAAATGTGGATAACTCGGTCGGGCGGGCCACCCCACGGCCGCTCCCCAGACGGAGGGAAAAGGCAGGATGTTCCTCGGCAGGTACGAGCACTCGGTAGATGCGAAAGGACGCGTGGCTGTGCCCGCGCGCTTCCGCGACCGTCTGTCGGGCGAGCTTGTACTAACCCGGGGCAACGACCGCTGCCTCTACCTGTTCACCCAGGAGTCGTGGGAGCCGCTCGCGGCAAAGCTCAACGCGCTGCCCACGGGCGATGCCGACGCACGCAACTTGCGGCGGGCAGTATTCTCGGCCGCCGAGCCTGTCGAGTTGGACAAGCAGGGGCGTATCGTCCTTGCCGAGCACCTGCGGCACTACGCGAGCATCAACGGAAGCGTTACCATTATCGGCCTGGGCGACTACATCGAGATCTGGGACCAGACGGCGTGGGAGAACCTCGACGCCACGATCGAGCAGAACGTGGACGTGATCTCCTCGCACCTGTCGGGGCAGTACTAGGCAGACCAACCCTCCCGGCAGAAAGGCGACCAACATGCCGAATCACACGTCCCTGGGCGGTTTCCGCCGCCACTACCGCGCTTTAGCTGTGCAAACCAACCGGGAAGCAGGGCGGCGATGACCCGAACGGACGACGAGGGAGCCGCTCCGCACGTCCCGGTGCTGTTGAACGAGGTGCTGGAAGGGCTGGCTGTGCGGCCCGGCGGCGCCTACATCGACGGGACCACGGGAGCCGGGGGCCACTCGCTGGCCATACTGCAGAGCACCGACAACGTGCGCTTGCTCGGGCTCGACGTGGACCCGATGGCGCTCGAAATCGCCTCGGAGAGGCTTCGGCCCTATATCGAGCGAGGCCAGGCCGTGCTCGTGCGCTCCAACTTCGAGCGGCTGGACGAGGTAGCCCAAGAGAAGGGGTTCTCCCCTGCGAGCGGAGTGTTGCTCGACCTGGGCGTGTCGTCCATGCAGCTTGACAGGCCGGAGCGGGGGTTCTCGTTCAGGGCCGAGGGGCCGCTCGACATGCGCCTCGACCCGGGCGAGCCGGCCACCGCGGCCGACCTGGTGAATACGCTGCCGGAAGGCGAACTTGCCGACCTGATCTACAGGTACGGCGAGGAGCCGGCCTCGCGGCGGATCGCCCGGCGGATAGTCGAGGCCAGGCAGCGCGAGCCGATCACCACGACGGCGCAACTCGAGGCGGTGGTGTTCGGCGCGGTGGGCGGCAGGACGGCAGGGCGCACGCGCTCGGCCATCCACCCGGCGACGCGCACGTTCCAGGCGCTGCGGATCGCGGTCAACCGCGAGCTTGAGGTGCTGGAGAACGGGCTTGCCGCGGCGGTGCGGGTGCTCGAGCCGGGCGGGCGGTTGGCGGTGATCTCCTTCCACTCGCTGGAAGACCGCATCGTCAAGTTGTTCATCCGGCAGGAGCAGAAGGGCTGCATCTGCCCGCCCGAATTGCCCACTTGCATGTGCGGGCGCAAGCCCACCCTGAGGCCGGTCAGTAGAAAGCCGATCGAGGCGGCTGAGAGTGAAACGAAGAGCAATCCGAGGAGCCGGAGCGCCCGCCTGAGGATTGCCGAACGAATTGAGGGGTGAAGTGCTAACATATGATCCTACCCGAGTTGTTCAAACCCGCCAACTGGCACTTCGCGCTGTATAGCCTGCGCACGGTACGCAGGAGCGCTCGAGTAGCGGCCTACATCCTCCGGGCCACGATACACCTGGCCCGCACCTACAATCGAGACTGACAACCAACCGGAGCGGTCGAGTAGAGCAGTGTTGCAGATGACCAACAGGCGGCGATCAAACGCGCAGGCAGCGCCGATACGCAGGCGGCCCAGGACAGGGTCGGGCGGCGCGCTGTCGTTCCTGCGGCTGGTGCCCCAGCAGGTCACGGGCGCGGCCGAGCAGTCGGTGCGTGGCCTGCGCCCGGCGCTGCAGCGCTACGTCGACCTGCACCCGGCGCTGGCCGTGCTAACTGCTGTAGCAATCGTCGCGCTGGTGTGTGTGATCTACCTTTCGCAGGTGACTGCGGTGACCAACGCTAACTACCGGCTGCAGGCACTCCAGCAGGAGCACACACTGCTTCTGCGCAAGCAGGGCGATTTGCAGCTTCAGATCGGCAGGGCCCAATCGCTCACGACCATCGAGAAGCGGGCGCGCGAGCAGCTGCGCATGGTGCCGCTGGACGACCGGTATACGTACATCGCCATCGCGCCCGGCCCGCTGTCCGCCATTGAGCCGCTGCCCACCCCCGCCTTACCCGCGGGTTCCCAGGCCGAGACGCCCTAGCCGATGGCCCAGACTACCGCCAGCCAGAAATTGCGCGGAGCGGCCCGCCCCAGGCGGGTCGACTCGTGGCGCATCTGGGTGCTGATCGGCCTGTTCACCACGTTCGGGGCGTACAACCTGTTCACAGTGTTCAAGCTGCAGGTGCTTCAGCACGGCGCGCTGGCCGAGAAGGCAGAGTCGCGCATCAAGTGGAAGGACACTATCCTGCCGAGGCGCGGGCTGATCTACGACGCGCAAGGGCAGATCCTGGCGGGCAACACCACGGCTAACGACGTGTACGTGGACATCACCCATCAGGACACCGACGAGGACCTGCACCGCGTGGCGGACTTGCTCGGGCCGGCGCTGGGTAGGCCCCCGCAGGAGCTGTTCGACCGGCTCAAGACCGCGCGGGAGAACGACAGCATCAATATCAGGGTAGGGGTGCGCGTGTCGGACGAGACGTCGCAGAAGGTGCGCGACTTGCGCGAGCGGTACGACGACCTGCTGTACGTGGTCACGCTCGACCCGCAGCCGCTGCGCCGCTACCCCGCGACAGGGCCTGACGGCAAGTCGACCCTCGCGGCGTCGGTGCTGGGGTTCTCGGACTACGAGAACGCGGGGCACTACGGCATCGAGGAGTACTACAACGAGCAACTCGCGGGCGTGCCCGGCTGGATAGACGCCGAGCGCGACGCCTCGGGCCGCCCGCTGGTGCTGGAGCAGCCCAAGATGGAGCCTGCGGTGGACGGCTCGGACGTAACGCTGACCATCGATAGCGCCATCCAGTACCTGGCCGAGCGCGAATTGAAGCGGTCGCTCGAGGAGTTCAGGGCCGAGAACGGATACGTGATCGTGCAGGACCCCAACACGGGCGCGATCCTCGCGATGGCCAACTACCCGGCCTTCGACGCCAACGCCTTCAACACCGAGACCGACTACGAGCGTTTCAAGAATCCGATGGTGAACAGCGTGCGCGAGCCTGGCTCCACCATGAAGGTGCTCACGTACGCCGCGGCCATAGACGCGGGCGCGGTCATGTCGAGCACGTCGTTCTACGGGACGGCGTGCGTGGTGAAGTACGGGTGGAATATCTGCAACGCCACGCACCGTGAGTACGGCTGGCAGACGATGACCGAGGGCCTGGGCCGCTCGGACAACATCGCCTCGATGTTCGCGGCCGAGCAATTGGGCGAGGATGGCTTCTTCGAGTACGTGCGCGATTTCGGCATCGGCAAGCGTACGGGGATAGACATAGCGGGCGAGGTCGCGGGTCTGATAGCGTATCCGGGCGACGAAACCTACAGCCCGGTGAACCTTTACACCAACTCGTTCGGACAGGGCGTGGCTACCACACCAATCCAGCTAATCAACGCGGTGTCGGCCGTAGCGAACGGGGGCACGCTGCTCAAGCCGTTCGTGATGCAGGAGATCAGCAAGAACGGCGAGGTGGTCGAGCGCAACGAGCCGGAAGAGATACGCCGCGTGCTCAAGCCCGGGAGCGCGCACGACATCGCCGAGATGCTGGCCCAGGGGGTGGAGAACGGGTTGGTAGCGCGCTTCTCGCACGTGCCGGGCTACCGCGTGTCGGTCAAGACGGGCACGGCGCAGCTTATCGCCGACGGCGTATACACAGACGACGGCTCGTTCGCCTCGGCTATGGGTTTTGGGCCGACGCACGATGCGCGATTCACCCTGTACATCGGCCTGCTCAACCCGCAGAGCAGCCAGTGGGGCGAGAACACCGCTTCCGTGGCGTGGGGGCGGCTGGCAAAAGAGTTGCTCCTGTACATGAACGTCCGCCCGACCGAGCCGATCCCGACGCCTACGGCTAGGCCGTGACGGAGCCGTGATGAATGATGCGTGATACGTGATGCGTGATACGTGATCTCTCTTCAGCACCGGTGCTTACTCCGCACTACCCAGCTGGCGCATGCTCACGCATCACGCATCGCGCATCACGTATCACGTTGTCAACCTCCCCCTGATGGGTTATGCTTTCCGGTGGCGGCAAATCACGCGTGAAAGTATGGGCCGCTGGCTTCTCCCAATGTTCACACTGAGCGACATTCTCGAAGGCACCAGCGGCCGCCTGGACGAAACGACCGGGGCCGCGCTGACCATGACCGGCCAGGGCTTCACCTCGGTGGCCATCGACTCGCGCGGCAACCTGAGCGGCGCGCTTTTCGTCGCGCTCATGGGCCTGCAGGTGGATGGGCACAGCTTCGTGCTCGACGCCGCGGGGCACGGAGCGCGCGGCGCCCTGGTCCGGGCCGACTGGCAGCCGCCCGAGGCGCTGCCTCACGACTTCGCGCTGGTGCGAGTGGCCGACCCTCTGGCGGCGCTGCAGTCGCTGGCGCGGTGGTGGCGCGGGCGGGTGAACGTGCAGGTCGTGGCGGTGACAGGCTCGATCGGCAAGACCTCGACTAAAGAAGTGATCGGGTCGGTGCTGTCGCGCAAGTTCAACTCGCTCAGGTCCGAGGGCAACTTGAACAACGAGATCGGACTGCCGCTCACGCTGCTGCGGCTGGAGCCTTCGCATGAGAAGGCGGTGCTCGAGATGGGCGCGGGCTACGCGCTGGGCGAATTGACCTTCCTGTGCGAGCTTGCGAGGCCCGAGGTTGCCGTCGTGACCAACGTCGGCCCGGTACACCTTGAGCGACTGGGCACCATCGAGAATATTGCGCTCAACAAGAGCGAGCTTGTGCGCGCCTTGCCGGGCAGCGGTACGGCCGTGCTCAACCGCGACGACCCGCGCGTGCGAGCCATGGCCGAAGTCACGTCGGCTCGCGTGGTGTTCTACGGGGTAGAGCCGGGGAGCGACCTGTGCGGCGAGGACATCGTGAGCAATGGCCTGCAGGGCGTGCATTTCACCCTGCGCGTGCCCTCCGAGAACGGCTCGTGGCGCATACGCCTGCCGCTGCTCGGGCGGCACAGCGTGCACACGGCCCTTGCCGCGGCGGGGGCTGCGCGGGCCGCGGGGATGTCGTGGGACGAGATCGCGGACGCGCTGCAAAAGCTCGACTCGCAGGTGAGACTGCTGGTCGTGCCGGGGTACAACGGCTCGACGCTGATAGACGACACGTACAACGCCGCGCCCGACTCGACCATCGCCGCGCTGAACCTGCTGGACGACATGCCGGGCAACAAGATCGCGGTGCTGGGCGACATGCTGGAGCTAGGCACCTACACCAAGGAAGGGCACGTGCGCGTGGCGCGGAGGGCGAGCGCCGTGGCCAACAGGCTCGTGGTGGTCGGCACGCTGGGGCGGCTGATCGGCGAGGAGGCGCTTCGCGCGGGCATGCCGCCCGGCCGGGTTTTCTTCGCCGCCGACAATGAGCAGGTGGTCGAATACCTGCAGCGTCTGCTCAAGCCGGGCGACCACGTGCTGGTCAAAGGTTCGCGCGGCCTGCGCATGGAAGAAATCGTGGAGGGCCTTCGGGCCGAGTGAACGCACTTTGATACACAGCACCCTGTTCTCTTTACTGTGGCTCGCCGCCGACGGTTTTGCGGCGGGCCGAATCGCCCTGCCCGATGTGGTCGTCCTCACGCAGGGTGTTCAGCCGCTGGCCGACCTCGCCGGAGCCGTCGCGCAGCAGGTCACGCCCACACCCACACCCACGCCTACTGGCACAGAAGCCGAGACTGCTCAGGCCCTGCAGCCGCTCGACATGGTGAGGGCGCTGACGTTGGGCGCGGTGTCGTTCATCCTCGGGATGATCGTGGGCAAGCCGATAATCAACTGGCTGCGCGACCGCGGCATCGGGAAGCAGATCCGCATCGAGGGCCCGGCCACCCACCAGGTCAAGACCGGGACGCCGACCATGGGCGGACTGATCTTCCTGATCCCGCTGGTGTTTGTGATCGCCATCTTCATGGACATCCCGCAGTTCCTGTCGCTGCTGCTGCCTCTGGGCATCGTTGTGTCATGCGGCATCCTGGGCGGGGTGGACGACCTGCTGAGCACGGTGGGGCGAAACCGGGGCGGCATCACGGCCCGCTTCAAGATGGCCTGGCTCCTGGTGATCGCCACGGCCACGGCCTGCACCCTGTACTTCCTGCTGGGCTACGACTACATCCTCATACCGTTCGTCACGCCGCCGCCCATCGAGATCGGGCTGTGGTACATACCGATTGCCATCATCTTGATAGTGGGGTTCGCTAACGCGGTGAACCTGAGCGACGGGCTGGATACGCTCGCAGGCGGCACCACGGCCATCGCCTTCGTGTCGTACGGCATCATCGCCTACCTGCAGCGGCAAGAGCCCGTTGTGTACCTGTGTTTCGCGGTAGTGGGCGCGCTGCTGGCTTTTCTGTGGTTCAACGCGCACCCCGCGATGGTGTTCATGGGAGATGCAGGATCCCTCACGCTGGGGTCGCTGCTCGCGGTGTGCGCACTCATGACGGGGCAATGGCTGCTCCTGCCGCTGATCGGCATCGTGTTCGTGGCGGTGGCCCTGTCGGACATCCTGCAGGTGGCCTACTTCAAGATGACAGGGGGCAAAAGGCTGTTCCGTATGGCCCCGCTGCACCACCACTTCGAGCTGCTCGGGTGGTCGGAAACGCAGATCACCATGCGTTTCTGGATGGTAAGCATCGTGGGCGGGATGCTCGGCGTTGCCCTCGCGCTCATTTAATTAGCATCCGGGCGGACTGGTGACTATGGACAGCACACAATTCCGGGGGCGAAATGTCCTCGTTATGGGCCTCGGGGTGCACGGTGGGGGTCTCGGTGTAGTGCGCTGGATGGCCTCGCAGGGGGCCAACGTGCGCGTGACCGACCTGCGCGACCGAGAGCGCCTGCGCGAGCCGGTTGCCGCGCTCGAGGCCGAGGGCGTGGCGGTGGAGTACACGCTGGGCGAGCATCGGGAGGGGGACTTCGAGTGGGCCGACGTCGTGGTGAAGAACCCGGCAGTGCCGAATACGTCGCCCTGGCTTGAGGTTGCCCGGCGGCTCGGCAAGCCCATCGAGATGGAGATGTCGATCTTCCTGAGGCTGTGCCCCGGCCCGGTGGTGGGCATCACCGGCACGAAGGGCAAGTCTACCACCGCGACGTGGACCTGGGAGATGCTGCGTCACTGGCGGCCCGACGCGCTGCTCGCGGGCAACCTGCGCGTGTCGGCGCTTGAGGCTCTGCCGGACATCACGGCCCAGACGCCCGTCGTGCTCGAATTGTCCAGCTTCCAGCTTGAGGGGCTGGTCGAGCCGCGCATCTCGCCGCACATTGGCGCGGTGACCAACCTCTCGCCTGACCACCTCGACCGCTACGCCGGCATGGGGGAGTACGGCGAGGCCAAGAAGCCCATCTTCAAGTACCAGCAGCCGGGCGACTGGGCCGTGCTGAACGCCGGGCACCCGGTCGTGTCGGAGTGGGCCGAGGAAGCGCCTGCCGGGGTCGCGTGGTTCGGCGCGGGGGTCGAGCCGCGCGCGCCGGGTGTGTTCGTCGAGGGCGGCGAGCTGGTGTGGCACGCGCCGGCGGGCGAACGGGTTTCGCTCGGCCCGGTCTCGGCCGTCAAGGTGCCGGGGGAGCACAACCTGGCGAACGCAGCCTGCGCCGCGGCTTGCGCTCTGCTCGCGGGGGCGCCTGCCGAGGCGGTCAGGTCGGGGCTGGAGTCGTTCGGCGGCGTGCGCGACCGGCTGGAGTACCTCGCGACCATCGTGGGCGTGCGCGTGTACAACGACACGACCTCAACCACGCCAGCATCGACGCGTGTCGCCTTGCGTGCGGTCCAAGGCCCGATCGCGCTGATCGCGGGCGGGGCGGACAAGCGCCTCGACTTCGCCGAGCTTGCCCCTGACGTGGCGGAGCTTGCCCACGCCGTGGTGCTGCTGGACGGCAGCGCGACCGACCTGATGGAGCGGCAGTTCCGCGAGGCGGGGGCCCGCATCGAAGGACGGTACGGCGACCTGCGGAGCGCGGTCGAGGCTGCTCTGCGCGCGGCCCCGGAGGGCGGGGCGGTGCTGCTCTCGCCCGGCACGGCGTCGTTCGGGATGTTCCTCAACGAGTTCGACCGGGGCGACAAGTTCCGCGCAATTGTAGAATCTCTCAAGGGAAGGGACGGGTCGTAGGGCCGTTCCCGGGCGTGTGGAAAACCGCACGGTTGAGGCGGACCTGGCGTAGACTCGGTAGTCCAGGGGGCGGTATTCAGCCCGCGCCCCGGCATTACCGCAGACCGCCCTCGCCCGCGCACACCGCGAGCCCGGGCAACGTGAGTTAGCCCGTCCGATGCCACCACTGACCCGATCTCGCCGCTTCGAACGCCCCGACTACTGGATACTCGCCGCAGCCGGCATCCTGTGCATGATCGGGGTGCTCATGGTGTTCTCCTCCAGCGGCATCGACCCGGACAACCCCGGTCTGATTGGCAAGCACGTCCAGTGGCTCGTGATCGGCGCGGTGTCAATGGTGGTCACGTCGAGCGTACCCTACACGCGCTGGCGGCGCTACTCCGTGGCGCTGATAGTAGTCACGGCGCTGCTGCTCATGCTCGTTCTTATCATCGCCGAGCCGGTGAACGGTGCGCGGCGGTGGCTGTCGTTTGGGCCGCTGCCCTTCACATTGCAGCCGTCCGAGCTTGCGAAGCTGGCGCTAGTGCTGTATCTGGCCGACTGGTGCTCCAGCAAGGGCGAGAAGGTGCGAGATTTCTCCGACGGGCTGATCCCGTTCGGCATCATGCTCGGCTTGCTGGGCGGGCTGGTGTTCGTCGAGCCTGATATGGGCACCACGATGGTGATCTTCTCCATCGGTGTGACCATGTACTTCGTGTCGGGCGCCTCCATCAGCCACATGGTGATGGGGTTGGGGCTGGCTGCCGTTGCGTTCCTCGTGGCGGCGACGGCCGCGCCCTACCGCATGGCGCGCATCCTGGCGTTCCTCAACCCGTGGGACCCGGCCGAGGAGCTCGGCATCAACTACCACACCGTGCAGTCGCTGCTCGCCCTCGGCTCTGGGGGGCTGACGGGCATGGGCCTCGGGGCCTCGCGCCAGAAGTTCGGCTGGCTGCCCGAGCAGTCCACCGACGCCATCTTCTCGGTGTGGGGGCAGGAGGTAGGCTTCCTGGGCGCCGTGCTGATGATCTTGCTGTTCCTCGTCGTGGCGTGGAGAGGGTACCGTGTGGCCCGCATCGCGCCCGACGGGTTTAGCTCGCTCATGGCGACGGGTATCACTACCTGGGTGATCGCACAGGCCATGATCAACATCGGGGCCGTTAGCGGGGCGATCCCGTTCACCGGGGTGCCGCTGCCGTTCGTGAGCTACGGTGGGTCGTCGCTGGTCATCACGCTGACTGCGATGGGCCTGCTGCTCAACATATCGAAGTACGCCAACAGCAACGTACCGCCGCCTCGCAACGAGGTAGCTCCCGCGCAGCCGCAGAGGAAGGGGCGGGTGCTGCGATTGGAGCCGAACAAGGGCCGCGGCTAGGCTAGAAGTATGCGTTATCGCGAACCGACCAGCAGAATAACGTCAGGCCCCGGAGCGGCACCGGGGCCGGCCGCGCGCACGGCTCCGCGCACACTGCCATGATAGCCATCACGCTAGACTGGTGGCAGTGGATGCTGCCCGCGATAGTGGCGGCCGTGGTGGTCGGGCTGTACAAGGGCTGGCGCATCATGGGCCTGTGGACCGTGGGCGTGTTCTTCAGCGGGCTGGTTGCCGCGCGCATGGGGCCGAAGCTTGAGCTGTTCATCAACAAGGCGCTCAATGTGTTCGGCCAGTTCTTTGCCATCGCGGCCGACAGGCCCGAGGAGGCCGTGCCCACTCCCACAGTGCAGATCACCTCGCCGTGGGAGCCTGTGGCCACGGCGGGGCTGTTCGCGGCGCTCATAATACTGTCGTGGTGGATAGCCAAGCGCCTGTCGAGCAGCGACGATATCGGCCTGGTCGGGCGGCTGATCGGCGGGGTATTCGGGGGCATCGCGGCAATCGTTGGCCTGTCGCAGGGCTTCGACTACTGGACCGACTTCGTGTCCCGCAGCGGCAACAACCCGACGACCGCCATGCCCCAGATCTCGGTTGGCGTGGCGGGCCTGCCCTCGACCAACCCGCTGATGGGCCTGGCAACGATGGCCATCGGCCTGTTTCTGGTCATCATAATCGTGTACACTATCTGGCGGGCGTTGCGCACCTCTTCCTGACGCGGCAGCCCCAGCGCGTGCACAGGCGCAACAGCCCGGCAGCTTGCACGCCGCTCCATCACACCCTCCTGGCGGCCACAATGGACCTCCTTTCCCACCGCTGGCACTTCATCGGCATCGGCGGGGCGGGCATGAGCGCCCTCGCGGATGCCCTGCTCGACCTCGGCGCGAGCGTGTCCGGTTCGGACGCAGTCGAGTCCGAGGCAACCCACGAGCTTACACGGCGCGGCGCCCGCGTTCACATTGGGCACAACCCGGCGAACCTGGGCGACGCTGACCGCGTGGTCGTCACGGTGGCCGTGCCTCCCGACAACCCGGAGCTATCGGCGGCGCGCGAGCGCGGCATCCCGGTGACGAAGCGAGCCGAGCTGGTGGGCTTACTGATGGACACGCGGCAGGGCGTGGCGGTGGCGGGCACGCACGGCAAGACGACCACCTCCGGCATGATAGCGTGGGTGCTGGCGCGGGCGGGGCTGGACCCGGCCTACCTGGTCGGCTCGTCTATACGGGGGCTGGGCGTGGGCGGGCACTGGGGCGCGGGGCGGCACCTCGTGGCCGAGGCCGACGAGTACGACCGCTCGTTCCTGCAAATGCGGCCCGAAGTGGCCGTGATCACCAATATCGAGACCGACCACCTCGAATACTACGGCACGCCCGATGCTATCGCCGCGGCCTTCGAACAGTTCGCGCGCAAAGTCCGGCCCGGAGGACTGCTGGTGCTGTGCTCGGACGACCCGGGAAGCCGGGCGCTCGGGCAGCGCGTCGAGCGCGAGGGCGCGCCGTTCCGCGTGCAGTACTACGCCGAGGCTGAGGAAGCGCTGTGGCGGCCGGGCAGGGTTCAACCGAACGACCTGGGCGGGAGCGATTTCGCCGTGCTGCGGGACGGGCGAGAGGTTGCCCGCGTTTCGCTGCGGGTTCCGGGAAGGCACAACGTGCTTAACGCGCTGGCGGCGGTCGCTGCGTGCGTGGAGTGCGGAGTCTCGGAGGAGGAAGCGGCGCGGCACCTGGGTGCGTTCGAGGGCACGGCCCGGCGGTTCGAGGTGAAGGGCGAGGCCGGGGGCGTGCTGTTGGTGGACGACTATGCCCACCACCCCACCGAGATTGCGGCCACTATCGAGGCTGCGCGAGAACGCTACCCCGGCAGGCGGGTGTACGCGCTGTTCCAGCCGCACACGTACACCCGCACGCGCGACTTTCTGCCCGACTTCGCACGCGTGCTGTCGGCAGCCGACCGCGTGATCGTGAGCGAGATCTACGCCTCGCGAGAGCGCGACACCCTCGGAATGAGCGGCAAGCACATAGTTGAGCGCATGGCCGGGGCGAGCGCCGAGTTCGCGCCGTCGCTGAGTGCCGCTCGCGAAGCGTTACTGGACGACCTCGCGCCGGGCGACCTACTGCTGGTGATGGGCGCAGGGGATGTGACCCACGTTGCGGACGACGTATTGGCTGCGCTGTCCGAGCGTGAAGATGCTCCACGGTCTGGGGGAGCGTCGAGCGCGCCATCACGCGTATCCTGGACGTTCACGCCCGCTATTGCCTCGGAGCTTGAGACGGAGACGGGGTTGCGTCCTATCACGGACGAGCCGATGAGCAAGCACGACTCGCTGCGGGTGGGCGGGCCGGCGGCCTTGTTCGTTGCGGCGGACACGGTGAAACAGCTGGTTGACGTGGTGTTGTTCGCCCGGCGGCGCGGGATACCACACGTAGTGCTGGGCAACGGCACGAACGTGCTGGTGGGCGACTACGGGATCGATGGAATGGTAATCCACAACCGCACCCGCGACATATCCCATAAGATATTGGACGACGGAAACAGCGTCTGGTCGGTGGCGTCGGGCGTGCTATTCAGCCGCCTGGCCCGCATCACCTGC